>NZ_SOGD01000027.1:0-46761 GCF_004402345.1 Cryobacterium sp. TMT2-15-1
GTTGGTGAGACGGGCGTCGACCCGGTCGCGCTGGGAGATGGGGTCGCGCTTCCACTGGTAGAACGCTTGTTTGGAGAAGCGCAACACCCGGCAGGTCACTGTGACGGGGACACCGTCGACGGCCAGTTCACGGACCAGCGGGTAGATCATTTTGGGTTGACGTCCCGGGACAGATACGCGACAGCCCGGCGCATGACCTCAGCTTCCTGCTCGAGCAGCCGGGTGCGTTTCTTGGCATCCCGCAGTTCCGCGGACTCCTTCTCGGTCACGCCCGGCTTGACGCCTTCCTCGACGTCGGCTTTCTTCAGCCAATTCGCCAGGCAGGACTCCGAGATCCCGAAGTCATTCGCGATCTGATTCAGCGGGGCTTCGTGCTTCCGGGCGACCGCGACAACGTCGCGGCGGAACTCGGGTGGGTAGGGCTTGGGCATGTTGACATCCTTCCAGCGAAGACGAATCTCCACAGGTTAGGAGTCAACCAAACCGGGGGCAGNGCAGCCCTGAACTCCATTCGAAAGCTGGCGACGCGTCACCCGATCGATGTGAATGTACCGAGGTACAGCACGAGTACACACCGTCGCGGGCGGGAGCATCCCAGCCCTAACGATTCCCTGACGGGCTCGCCCGGAAACCTAACGACTTTGCCCCTAGGGGCAGCGCTCCGGTGTTCCAAAGTCATGCTGCACTGTGCCGCGGCGCGTCGAGCAATGCGCCACAATGCCTATCGTCGACTGCCCCGGCTGACGTGGCTTGTGCGAACAGTACGCGGACGGCGACACGGCCCTCACGAAACCGTGTCCCCTCAAGGGCCGACTAGTGGCGTGTTCCAGAAAGGGGCCAGTGTTGAATCACGCTTGAACGGGGGGTGCAATGCGCAATTCACAGAGGTCTTCGGGATCGACGGCGTTAACACATCGTCCTGTTCACTCACGATACCACCGGCGATAGGTCCGGCGGATTCCATCGATAACTGGAGTGAAGACTATGAACAGAAGCAGAATCAGGTCCGGTGCCCTTGCGGCCCTCGCCATCAGTGCTCTATTCGTGACGGGCGGCCTCGTGGCGTCCGGATCAGCCGGTGCATCTGCCGCGACGCAATCCACGGATGTCGATAGGTGGGTCGTTCCCGAGACCCAACAGGGGGGCGAATACTGGACGGCAGAGCGGATGAGGACCGCCACCCCTGGCGATGTACTGGTCGTCGACAACGTGGCATCCGCTGGCCGAAGTGACGTCGAGGTGGGGCAAGAGAAGAAGGTCACGAAGCAGTCCCGCAATCCCAAGGTCACACCAACGGCGACTCAGCAGACACCCGTGGACCACATCGGCAAGGTGTTCTTCACGCTCGGCGGGAGCGACTACGTCTGCTCGGGTAACGCCATCTCCGCGGCCAACGAGAGCACCGTTGCGACAGCCGGACACTGCGTGAACGAGGGCCCGGGGGCATTCGCCTCCCGCCTGGTCTTCGTTCCGGCCTACGAGAACGGCGCCGCACCTTTCGGACAGTGGAACGCGACGGAGCTCTACGCTCCGACCCAATGGACGTCGGGCGGCGACATCACCTATGACACCGGATTCGCGATCGTCTCTTCCCCCACGGGTGTGACCCTGAGCGACACGGTCGGCGCATCGGGCGTGGCTTTCAATGACGGCAGAGGACTCACCTACTCGGCCTTCGGCTACCCGGCGGCGGCACCGTTCACGGGCAACACCCTGCAGTCCTGCTCCGGCACCGCCACGGACGACCCATACGCCCAGTCCGAATCGCAGGGCATCCCCTGCGACATGACCGGTGGTTCATCCGGCGGCCCCTGGTTCATCGGCAGCGGCTCGGCCGGCTATCAGAACTCGGTCAACAGTTTCGGCTACAACAACGTCGCGAACACCATGTTCGGGCCGTACTGGGGATCGGTCATCGAGAGCGCCTATGCTGCCGCCGCCGCCTGAACCTGACCGGCCTGACGAACCCTGCCCCGCATCCGTTGCGCACGAGAATCTGACCGCGGGCCCGTCCGACGCCGAATGGGACGAAGACCGGATGCGCGCGGCGCGACCACGAGCGATCCGTCTCAACCCGGACGGCACTCGCGATTCGGGTGAAGTACCGGGACCGCCGGAACCGACGGACGTACAGTAGAACCACCTGCGGGACAGCACCGGCAAGTTGGTGGTCCGCCGCATACCGCGGTATGTGGCGGACCACCGTCCTGCCATCCGGGTCGAGGCCACGGGGACAGCCAGGGAGCCGATCGCAACCTCTCACCCCGTTTTGCAGCGGTGACAGGGATCGGGAACCGTCGAGGATCATTGACTACTGAGGTTCGGGGAACGGCTCGAAGACCGCCCGCTCGATGAGGCGGTGCGCATCGAGGGTCGCAAGGAGCACCCACGAGGGTGGCATCGGCACGAGGGTATCGACAACCGTTTGAGCAAGGATGCGGCCAGGACCCACGAGGAGCTGTTCGCGAGGGTTGTCAGAGCGTTCGTCTGCGACGTGGTGAGGGGTGCCTGGGTGTAGGGAGCGCGGTTCGTGTCGGACCGGAACAGGGATGGGTAGTCCCCGGTGGCCACGGATGCGCAGTGATCGGGTTGGCGAGATCAGGCTTTCATCGATCCCGTCAACTGAGTGCCCAACCACGCTGCCAACGAAGGCCGGGGCGGCAGCGACAATCGTTGGACCCCAGCAAATCTCGGCCTGGATTTCGCTCGCCCCCGCTCGATCGCGATGGACGCAAGGCCCGCACTCAAGGTTGTCCTTGTGTAGATCCCATGACTTCATCGTGCACCTCGACCGGGAGATGCGTAATTCCCATTCCAGGCTGGTCGCTGACGAAAGCGATGGGCGGAGTGCGCAACTTTCGCTGACAGCAACGTCTTGATAGGCAGCTCCCGACGGTGGGACACTGGAAGTTGTGAACCTCAACGATGAACTGCAGGCCGTCGAAAAAGTGGTGGATCGACTCACGAAACGATTCCCAAATGTGCCACGGTCGAGCGTCGAAAGAGCCGTCCGCGAGGAGCATCAGAACTTCTCCGGCCACCCGATACGTGACTTTGTTCCCGTTCTCGTCGAACACGGGGTCAAGGAACGCTTACGCAAACGGTGAACCACGGTTCAGCGGGATAGTGCGCGACCACCAGTGGTCCGTTGCGCTTTACTGGACATCCCGGATCATGAACACTGGGAAATCGGCTGCTATGGTTTCGAATGCCGAGACCGGCTCCGACTGATCGACCGGAATGTGCGGTCGGGCGCCGGGTGCTTGCGCCAGGTAGGACTTGATAATCGGTGCGCGGGCATCCGCTCGAACCTCTTCGAGCAGCACCCGTCGCCTGCGCCCCGCGTAAATGACGGCGCTCCCATTCGCGGCCCGCACATTGCGCACCCACCGCGAGCCCTGGCCCAGCATCGAAACCACGTACTCACTGCCTTCGTAGCGGGCCACCACGAGCGGCAGGGTGAGCAGGGTGTGCGACTTCGGATTGACGGTCTCGAGGCTTACCGCGCCGTGGCCGACGATACCGAGCGAGAACACCATCGCGCTGATTCGGTTCAGGAAACGCGCCCACCGGTTCGGGCGCCCGCCGGCGTACATGCGCCGTAACGAGTCTTCACGGATCATGTCGGGTCGCCGCTGATCTTGAAGTGGGTGTTGTGCACGAATTTTGGCATGAGTGGTGTGCCTCTCTCGTTTTCCGACTGACACCAACGTTGCGGCTGTGTCGCTCGGGCGAGCTGACAGTACCATCGCATCACGGCGCGACCATTGTCAGTGAGTATCCGATTCCGTAACCGTAGGGGACGGAACACCGTCGCCGTTCTTGACGACGTGCACCAATGCCAGGGCGCGACCGCGGCCCCGGTCGGTGTCCTATTTCAGCGAAACGACGATCACCAGCTCGATCAGACAACGAACAATCACGACGCTCTTGCGATCGGTGGTAGGTCGATCTGTATGCTTTGCAAATGACGGCGCCGCAGATCTATGTCACTTTTCCCGGTACAGCGCGCGAAGCACTCCGCTTTTATGCGGATGTTTTCAGTGGAGTGCTCACTCTGCATACCTACGAGGATTTCGGTCGCAGTGACGGCCCGCCCCGCAACATAGCTCACGGAGTGCTCGAGGGCGTAGTTGTATTGATGGGATCCGATGCAGCCGCAGGCGAAAAAAGTGTTCGGCTCGATGGCGTCAAGCTCTCATTGCTGGGCGCCGCCGAACCGAAAATCCTCCACGAGTGGTTCGATAAACTCGCGATTGGCGGCCAGATCGTTGACTACCTTGCCCCAAAGCCTTGGGGTGCTTCGGATGGCCAAGTCATCGACCGTCATGGACTGCACTGGCTCATCGGATACGAACTCGGGCAATGAGCGGCACACAACGCTCGATCGTGGGGAGCTCCACCGTGCTTTCCCCCTGTCGCCCTTTTGGAAAGCCCCGAAGCGGATGCCGTGCCCGGCCCGTCCGCGCCGGCCGGACCGATCCCGGCCCGACGTGCTCGCCGTCAGAGACTTGATCAGCAACGGCGGCCAACAGAAAGTCCTGATCAACGCACCGGCTGTCCGCGAGTGCTCACCCGCATGTGGGCGTCGGAGTCGGGCAACTTATTGCATCGGGTGCACCCCGTATTTCGCCTCAAGCGTGGCATCCGTCACAATCTCCAGCGTGGACATGCCGCGACCGGTCTGGCAGCGCGTCACGCCGGGTCAGCGAAGTACCCCAAAACAAAGCTGCCGAAGTTCACCTGAACCACCCCTGTTACGCTGACAACGAGTCGTCCTGATTCGAGCCGACCGACTGAACCGGCATCGGTAGCGGCCAAGTACGGATGACTGTGCCAGCTACAACTGAGTATCTGTCTAGAAAGTGAGTGCGGGCCGGAGGATTCGTCCACGCGGCTACATCTGGCCGTGAGTCCACCGATCAAGGTGCGCCGAGGATCGCGTAGCCCCGCCGCATCGCATTTGGGTGCGGTGTCACAGGCATCCGCGGTCAGTTCTGCCGACATCGCCGCGACGACGGAGCTCTCCGAAAGCACCGGTTTGCATCACGAGCAGCTCAGCGTCTACTCCGCCATAGCCACAAAAACCGTCCATGATCGAGCGGAGAGCACCCTCAGTGACGCCGGAACGGTGATCACGGCCATGGCGAACACGGTGGATCCGACCCTTTGGCATCATCCGTTGCCGCGCTCGGGGACTACAGGTCATTGGAGACGGACACCGTCAACGAGCTCACCGAACAGGCTCAGGCTCAGGCGGCCGCCCAGGCCGTGGCCGCTGATGCGGCGCGCGATTCTGCTCCCGCTGTTGAGTCCCAGCCCGTCGCCGGTGGCAACACGCCGGCCGAGGCGAAAGCGACGGCCCGGGCGATGGCAGCCTCGCAATACGGCTGGGGCGAGTCCGAGTTCTCCTGCCTCGTACAGCTCTGGAACACGGAGTCTGGCTGGTCGTACACGGCCAACAACCCCAGCGGCGCCACTGGAATCCCGCAGGCCCTGCCCGGGAGCAAGATGGCCTCGGCGGGATCCGACTGGGTCACGAACGCGACGACGCAGATCTCCTGGGATCTCGGCTAGATCAAGGCTGGGTACGCCACCCCGTGCGAGCCTGGGCGCATTCCGTGACCAACAACTGATAGTGACCGCACCTGACCTGACCAGGCCGGGGCAACGGATTCGGGGGGTGAGCCGCAGGTCGAGGTGGACGGTCATGCTCCAGGCTGCTCCACAGTCGAACGGGTGGAAGGCTTGACGTACGTTGAGCGAGCCAGGCCCCCGCACGCTGCTGACTCTGGCGAGCGGCCTCACCCAGGTCCCACAGATTCTCCCGGGTGACGGAGACAGTCGGGCATCACCTCCCTATGCGGGACGCCTGCACCGGAGTGCCAACCAGCAGTGACGCCGGCGTACCGCACACCGCCCCGGCCACGGTAGGCGTTCCTCATCGACATCAGGCTGACCCGGTCGGCGCCAAAAAAACCCGTGCGAGTCAGCCGAGTGCTCCCGGCCGTCTGCGTGCAATGAAGAACGGTCGCACCGACACCAGGTAGAAGGCGACGAGCGCGGCCAGCAACCCCGATGCGGATGCCCCGACGGCGACGCCCCAGAGCAGCCGGGGCCCGTTGCCGGGCACGATCACGCCGGTGATGTCGGCGTTCGCGGGCGGCTCCGTAGACATCATCGCCGGAGTCGGCGTGCTGGTGTTCTCCGGCTCGGTGGTCGTTCTTGCGCGCTCGCCTGGAGCGGGAGCGGAGGTCGGGGCTGGATCCACGTTCTTGGCAGGTGGGGCTTCCGACGGTGCCGCCGCCGTCGCCGACGGTGCAACGACAGCCGGCGTGGACTGTGGCCCGGCCGAGGGGGCCGGCTCTGCCGGGGGAGTGGTGGCGGGTTCCTCAGGTGCTGGCGAGGGGAACTTGGTCGGAGTGAGAGTGGGAGGGGGCGGCGGAGTCGGTGTCGGTCCGGGGGTGGTTTCACCCTCGGTCAGGGCCACACACTGTGTCTCCCCGTCGACATCGACGATCGGCACGGTTTCGCCCGGGCACTCGTCGGCGGAGACGCGCGTCGCACTCGGCATCACGGTGCCGAGCGTCAGCAGGAGAGCGATCCCGGCCGTGAGCCCGGTCGCGGCAATCAGGGTGGTGAGTCGTCGATACACAGCTGATCCAGGTTCCGTTCGATGGTGCCGTCAGTGTTCTGGTTGAACCGAGTCTGCCCTCGGTCCCCGGACGCGTCCAGTGCCCGGGACCACCGAAGTGGCATGTGTGCCCGTCAGTTCGAATCGGGTCGCCGCGCCTGAGCCCCGGGCGGCCCTCGACAAAGCCGAGGGTCGGCGGCAGAATCGGACGAGGCGGACCCGCAGGAGGTATTCGCCGGGTGGGAGCCTCATGTTCACGAATCGGAGCGAGGCCGGCCGACTGCTGGCCGAACCATTGATCGAACGACTGACCGAGCTTGAGGCGCACGACCCGGTGGTCTACGCCCTCCCGCGGGGCGGTGTGCCTGTGGCGATCGAGGTCGCTCGGCGCCTGCATGCCCCGCTGGACCTCATCCTGGTGCGCAAGATCGGGGCCCCGGGCTATCCGGAGGTCGCGATGGGGGCGGTCGTCGACGGTGCTAGTCCGCAGGCGATCGTCAATGAGGACGTGTTCGCCGCCACCGGGGGCGACTCGATGGGTTTGGCCCGGGCCCGCCGTCGCGAGCTGGCCGAAATCGCACGACGTCGCACCCTCTACCTCAATGACCGCCCGCAGATCAGTCCGCGGGGCCGTGTCGCCGTCGTCGTGGACGACGGCCTCGCGACGGGAGCCACGGCCAAGGCAGCCCTCGCGGCCCTGAAAGGGCAGGGCGCCGCACTCACGGTGCTCGCGGTCCCGGTCGCACCCGCCGAGCTGCTCGGGGAGATGCGGCAGTATGCGGATGTCATCGTCGTGCTGCACGCCCCGCAGGAGTTGTGGGCAATCGGGCCCTTTTACACCGACTTCCACCAACTCTCAGACAACGAGACCGTCGCCCTGCTGCAGGAGGCGTGGGCTGAGGCTGACGCCACTCCACCGACAGACGGCCGGACGAACTGACGGTCATATGACGGATGCTTTTCCCGCCGGCACGGTCCCGAAGCGGCAGAATGGGCAGGTGCACCTTCTGGCGAGTCGAACGGGAAACGGGGAGATCCTCGTGCTGTCGCTCGACGCCGAGGGCAACGTCGCGGGGCCAGCACTCCGTTTGCCTTCACACGAACTTCCCGGCTATGTGCTCGGTCAGGAGCGAGACCGGCCCCGTTGGGTGTGGGAGGACACGGCCCGCATCTACCCGCTGCTCCTGGCGGCCGGAATCAGGGTGCAGCGCGCCCACGACTTGCGCCTGTGCCACGCGATCCTGCGCCAGTCGTCGCTGACCCAGGCAAGCGCGCTGGCCCGGGCGGAGCCGAGCCGCTGGGATCGGGCGGTGGCCTTCGAACCGGCCGCGTCCGCATCCGGGGTGACACTCTTCGACCTGTTCGACAGCGACGGTGACAGCGCCGCCGGCAGCGCGGCCGCCGGGTTCGGTACGCAGGCGGAATACCGGCGCCAGCTCGACGCGGTCCGCGCCTCTGCGGAGCCCGGCCGCCTCCGCCTGCTGCTCGCCGCGGAATCGGCCGGGGCGCTGATCGCCGCCGAGATGCAGTTCGCCGGCCTGCCGTGGCGCACCGACGTGCACGACGCTCTGCTGACCCGCGAACTCGGCCCCCGCGTCGCCCCGGGCATCCGGCCCGAACGCCTCGAAAACCTCGCTCGGCGCATCCGTGACGCTGTTGGCGAACCCGGTCTCAACCCCGACTCCCAGCCCGACCTGATGCGGGCACTGCAGAAGGTCGGCCTGAAGGTGACGTCCACCCGCGCCTGGGAGCTCAAGGAGCTCACCCACCCTGTGATCGATCCGCTGCTCGAATACAAGAAGCTGGCCCGGCTGCTCAGCGCGAACGGCTGGTATTGGATGGACACCTGGATCGTCGACGGCCGGTTCCATCCCGAGTACATCCCCGGCGGGGTGGTGACGGGCCGCTGGGCCACTCGGGGCGGGGGAGCCCTGCAGCTGCCCAAACAGGTGCGCGGCGCAGTCGTCGCCGATGCGGGCTGGAAGCTCGTGGTCGCGGACGCCGCGCAGCTCGAGCCGCGTATCCTCGCCGCCCTATCGGCCGACACGGCCATGGCCCAGGCCGGCCGGGGAACGGACCTGTACGCCGGGATCGTCGCCGGGGGTGTTGTGGAGACCCGCGACCACGCCAAGGTGGCCATGCTCGGGGCCATGTACGGCGCCACTAGAGGGGAGAGCGGGCGCCTTCTGCCCCGGCTCGCGAAGGCCTTTCCGAGGGCACTGGCCCTCACCGAGACGGCCGCACGCGCCGGGGAACGCGGCGAGAGCGTGACGACACGGCTTGGACGTTCATCCCCACGTCCCGGGGAACGCTGGCTGGCCACCCAGGCCAAGGCCTACGACCCCGGGGCAACGGATGCCGACGAGCGCCGGGCCCGCAGTCAGGCGCGAGACTGGGGCCGCTTCACCCGCAATTTCATCGTTCAGGGCAGCGCCGCGGAATGGGCGCTGTGCTGGATGGCGGAGGTGCGGCGGGAACTGCGAATGCTGCCCCAGGGGGCACAGGGTGCCTCCGGGTCGGAATTCGACCGGGCCCCGCACCTGGTTTTCTTCCTGCACGACGAGGTCATGGTGCACACGCCCGCCGCGCTGGCCGATACCGTCGAGGAAATCATCCGGCGGGCGGCGGATAACGCCGGCCGGCACTTGTTCGGCGATTTCCCGGTCGATTTCCTGCTCACCGTCGCGACGGTCGACAGCTACGCGCAGGCGAAGTAGGTGCGACCACCGCAGGGGCGACGGCAGCTTCGACGGTGCGTGTCGCCCAGGTCAGGCGACGGATGCCGGTCGTCGCCCGCGCTTCGGCCGCACGTCGTTCAGACCCTGCCGAAAATTCGCGGCGTGGCCGTCCTCGAGCAGCGCGTCGACGTCCCGAAGCCAGTCCAGCGCAGCGGCGGACAGCGCGACCCGGGCGGCGCCCGCCAAGCGCTCCGCGCCCGTGGCCGCGGTGGCCAGGGTCGCAGTCTCGGTGCGTGACTGCCACTGCCGGCGGTACCGGGCAACGATGCCGCGCGCATCGATGCCCAGCACCTGAGGATCAGGGAGGGAGACGGCGATCAGGACCCGGTCGACCAGGTCGCTCCACTCGTTGCCGGGAGCGCTCTCGGTATCGGCCAGCCAGTGGAGCGCCTCGGCCTGGCCGAGAGCGGTGATTCGGTACAGTGGCAGGCCGTCTGCGGTGCTGCCGGCCGATTCAACGGCTGCCTGTTTCACCAACCGCTCTAGAGTGCCGTAGATCTGCCCGACGTTGACCGCCCGCCGACCGGCCGTTCGAGACTCCAGCTCGCCATGAAGCTGGAAGCCATAGGCCGGACCGATCGTAAGGATCGCCAACAGGCAGCTGCGAACAGACATGGAACCTCCGGTGGCCAAGGCATGACCATACGCAGTATAGCGAACGGAGATCCGGTCCCGGCTCGAGTCTTGTGATCGCAGGGGTCGTTGAGGCATAATTCATGGATGCAGCGCCTGCGCGGTGCGTCGACCGTTGGTCATAGGTTCACCGTTCTCGATAAGTTCACAGCACGCCGCATTGTTTCGTTCAGAGGTCGTTGGGGAAGACGCACCTCATAGAACGGGAGAAACGATGGTGGCTACA
Source organism: Cryobacterium sp. TMT2-15-1 (assembly GCF_004402345.1). Taxonomy (NCBI): domain Bacteria; kingdom Bacillati; phylum Actinomycetota; class Actinomycetes; order Micrococcales; family Microbacteriaceae; genus Cryobacterium; species Cryobacterium sp. TMT2-15-1. The sequence continues at coordinate 10,232 of NZ_SOGD01000027.1, forward strand.
CACGCTCGGCAGGAAGCGACTGCGCGCGGCTTCATTTACGTGCATTCTTCGCCTCGCGCTCTGAGCGCCCATGTGGAGTGGGCCGTGGGTCGCGCCCTGGGCGTGCCCGTCAGTTTCGACTGGTCTGAGCAGCCCGTGCTCCGCGGAGCGCAGCGGGCCGAGTACCAGTGGGAAGGCGCCTGCGGTACGGGGGCGCGGCTCGCGTCGGCGCTCCGCGGGTGGGAACACCTGCGCTTCGAGGTCACCGAAGACGCCGGTTTCGGCGCCGATGGGGCGCGCTGGCTGCACACCCCCGACCTGGGCATCTTCTTCGCCCAGACCGACACGGCCGGTAACGTCGTTATCCCGGAGGACCGGCTGCGCCACGCCATGGACCTGGCCGGGGCGAACGCGCTGGAGCTCCACCGGCAGCTCCGCATCGCGCTCGGGCAGGCCTGGGACGACGAGCTCGAACCGTTCCGGCACGTCGGCGATTTCAACTCTGTCGTGTGGTTGCACCAGACGGGCTGACGTGCAGCGCACAGTCCCTCCCGAACACGGAACGGCCCCGACCGGTGCCTTGGGTTCTAGCGGTCGTTGCAACACCCCGTCTTTCTGGGAGTTGCAACGACCGTGTCTTCGTTAACGAGTGGAAACCCGTCTTCGGGTAGGAAAAAGAGGATCAAGAGGACGTATAGGCAGCAGGATGTTGATGCGTTCTTCTTGGTGTTCGAGCGGCTGGGATCGAAGGCGGCCGCTGCTGCCGAGCTGGGGTTCAATCCGCGCACGGCAGCCCGGTGGGGCCGGGTGAAAGGTGTGGGCGGGCGAGCACCCCACCCGGGCCGGGACGAGTACTCGAAGCTGCGTGCCTCGGGCGGCCACCGAGCCGAAGCCGCACGCCGGATCGGTGTGAATTCCCGCACCGCCCAGGACTGGGACCTCGGAATCCGACACGTGAGCAACAATCGCATTCGCCCGGATGGGCGCGTGATCGACTACACAAGTGGAATGACCACGCTTCTTCCTGCGGTGCCGGCGACGCTGGAGCAGCCGATCAACGCCCGCTACCTGTCTTTGTCAGAACGGGAAACGATCCGGGACATGCTGGCCTCCGGCTCGTCATTGCGAACCATCAGCGCCGCGTTGCGCCGGGCGCCGTCGACGATCATTCGGGAGATCGCCCGCAACACCGTGCCGGTCCATGGTTACCTGCCGTATGCGGCGCATCGCGCCGCGGCGGCCCGGCGGCCCCGGCCCAAGGACCGCAAGCTGCAAACGACCCCGCGGTTGCGCGCTTACGTGACGAGTAAGTTGAGGGTTCGCTGGTCACCGGAACAAATCAGTCACACTCTGGTCAAGACTTATCCTGATGATCTGGAGATGCGAGTGACCCACGAGACGATCTACCAGGCCCCGTATCTCCAGGGCCGTGGTGGGCTGCGCCGCGAAGTGGCCGCGACACTGCGCACCGGCCGAGCACGGCGAAAGCCCCAGAACACCGGAGAAGCCCGCCGGCCTCGCTTCGCCGACGAGATGGTCATGATCTCCGAGCGTCCCGCCGAAGTCGAAGACCGGGCGGTGCCCGGCCACTGGGAAGGCGACCTGATCACCGGAGCATCCAACCAGAGCGCGATCGGGACCCTGGTCGAACGAACCACCCGCTACGTGATGCTGCTGTATCTGCCCCACGACCACACCGCCGAGTCCGTCCGCGACGCACTGGTCACCACGATGGGCACCTTGCCCGAGCACCTGCGCGGGTCACTGACCTGGGACCAGGGCGCCGAAATGGCTGCCCACAAATCGTTCAAGATCGCCACCGACATCGACGTCCATTTCTGCGACCCGGCCAGCCCCGGCCAGCCCCGGCCAGCCCCTGGCAGCGCGGCTCGAACGAGAACACCAACGGGCTCCTGCGCCAGTACTTCCCCAAAGGAACCGACCTGAGCACCTACGGCCGCGAAGACCTCGGACACGTCGCCCAGGAGCTCAACGGCCGCCGACGCAAAACGCTCGACTGGGATATCCCAGCCGAGCGTTTACGTGATCTACTTCACAGCACCTAAACCATCAGGTGTTGCAACGAACGCTAGAAACCGCCTGCTGGTCGGGGCCTTTCCGGTGCTGACGGGTCTTCCGCCGGGTGGAGCTAGACCGACCGGAACGCCACGACGGCGTTGTGACCGCCGAAACCGAACGAGTTGCTGATGGCCAGCAGATCGCCGGAAGGCAACGTGCGCGGCATGGTCACGACGTCGAGCGGGATGCTCGGATCCTGGTTCAGCAGGTTGATGGTCGGCGGGGCCATGCGCTCGGCCAGAGCGAGAACCGTGAACAGGGCCTCAATCGCCCCGGCACCACCGAGGAGGTGACCGGTGGAAGCCTTGGTCGCCGACACCGGGATGCCGTCGAGCAGGTCACCGAACACGCGGCGGAGTGCGTTGTACTCGGCGATGTCCCCAACCGGAGTGCTGGTCGCATGCGCGTTGATGTGCGAAACATCCGCCAGGCTCGCGCCGGCATTCCTGATCGCGGTGATCATCGCGCGGGCCGCAGCCGTGCCCTCGGGGTCTGGAGCGGTGATGTGGTACGCGTCACTGGTCACGGCACCACCAAGGAGCTCGGCGTAGATGCGTGCGCCGCGGGCCTTGGCGTGTTCTTCCGTCTCGACGACGAGCGCCGCGGCACCCTCACCGAGAACGAAGCCGTCCCGGGTGATGTCGTAGGGGCGCGACGCTGTGGCCGGGTCGTCGTTGCGCTTGGACAAGGCCTGCATGGCAGCGAAGGATGCGATCGGAAGCGGGTGGATTGCGGCCTCGGAGCCACCGGCGATGACGATGTCGGCGAGCCCGGCCTGCAGGCGGTTGTAGGCGTTCACGAGAGACTCGGTGCTCGAGGCGCACGCGGACACAACCGTGGTGATTCCGGCCCGGGCGTGCAGGTCCATTCCGATGGCCGCTCCCGGGCCGTTCGGCATGAGCATGGGCACGGTCATCGGCAGCACGCGGCGCGGACCGCGTTCGCGGAGGGTGTCCCATGCGTCGAGAAGGGTCCAGACTCCACCGATTCCGGTCGCCCAATCGACGGCCAGCCGTTCGGGGTCTGCTTCGGGGGAGCCGGCATCCGCCCAGGCTTCACGCCCGGCAATCAACGCGAACTGGCTGGAGGGGTCGAGACGCTTCGTCTCGTGTCGGGCCAGAACGTCGACGGATGGAACCCTGGCCTGGGCGGCGAAGGTCACCGGGAGCTGAGTCCGGGCCACCCATTCGTGGTCTAGCGTGCTCGTCCCCGATTCGCCGGCGAGCAGGGCCGACCAGCTGTCGGCGGCCGTGCCGCCGAGAGGGGAGGTCGCACCGATGCCGGTGATAACGATTTTTTTGGTCATAACGTTAACTCTCCGTAAGGCGTGCAAACGTGGGCATCACCCACAGATCAGGCCGGTCGGCAGATGCCGACCGGCCTGTTCATTTGTGGACTAGACCTGAGCCTTGACGATGAAGTCGACAGCGTCGCCGACGGACTTGAGGTTCTTGACCTCTTCGTCGGGGATCTTGACGTCGAACTTTTCTTCGGCGTTGACGACGATGGTCATCATCGAGATGGAATCGATGTCCAGATCATCGGTGAATGACTTCCCCATCTCAACCGTGTCGGTCGCGATGCCAGTCTCGTCGTTGATGAGTTCGGCCAGGCCGGCAAGAACTTCTTCGGTGGACAATGCCATGTTATTTCTCCTTGGGGGGGGTGTCTCGTATGACCGAGATCCAGTTTAGAGGGGAGTTGAGTGAAATCTAGGGAAGCACGACGACCTGCGCGCCGAACACCAGTCCTGCTCCGAAGCCGATCTGGAGGGCGAGGCCTCCGCTGAGCTCGGGGTGCTCTTCCAGGAGGCGGTGGGTGGCCAACGGGATCGACGCCGACGAGGTGTTCCCGGTGGTGGCGACATCGCGGGCGATGACGACCGAGTCGGGAAGCTTCAGTTGCTTGGCGAACTCGTCGATGATGCGCATATTGGCCTGGTGCGGAATGAAAGCGGCGAGCTGGTCGCTCTCGATTCCCGCGACCTGGAGAGCCTCCTTGGCCACCTTCGCCATGTTCCAGACGGCCCAGCGGAAAACCGTCTGGCCTTCCTGGCGCAGGGTGGGCCATTCGGATTCTCCGCGGCGGTATTCCTGCAGGGTGTGATTCATGGTGATGGCATCGGCCTTGGACCCGTCGGATCCCCACACGGTGGGGGCGATCCCCGGGAAGTCGCTCGGGCCGATGACGACGGCGCCGGCGCCGTCGCCGAGGAGGAACGAGATGCTGCGGTCCGTAGGGTCGACGAGGTCGGACAGCTTCTCGGCGCCGATGACGAGCGCGTAGTGGGCGGTGCCCGTACGGATCAACGAATCGGCTTGCGCTACGGCGTAGGTGTATCCGGCGCAGGCGGCGTTGACGTCGTAGGCGGCGGCGGGGTTGGCGCCGATCCGATCGGCGACCACGGCGGCAATGGACGGTGTCTGCCGGCCGTTGCTGATCGTGGCCACGATGACGGCGTCGATCAGGTGCGGCTGGATGCCGGACCTCTCAATGGCTTCGCGGGCGGCATCCGTCGCGAGGTCGACGGCCTGGATGTCCTGGCTCGCTCGGGTGCGGGTGATGATGCCGGTGCGCTGCTGGATCCATTCATCGGACGAATCGATCGGACCGACCAGGTCGTCGTTGGGCACGACGAGGTCCCCGCGGGCGGCGCCGATCGAGAGAATCCGGGTGTATTGGGGACCGTGCGACTGCTGGAGTGTTGGCTTGGACATATTCTCTTTCGGTCAGACTAGGTTCTGCTGGTCGATCAGGTCGAACGCAGCGGGCAGGTCGTCCGGCGTCCTGATCGCTACGCTGGGCACGCCCTTGAGGGCTCGTTTGGCGAGGCCGACAAGCGCCCCGGCCGGTGCGACCTCGATGATTCCGGTCACGCCGGCATCCGCGAACGATCGCATGCACATATCCCACCGTACCGGCGAGGACACCTGATCAACCAGTAACTCCACGAACCGGGCACCGTTGGACACCGCGCTGCCGTCCCGGTTCGTCCAGATCGAAAGCGTGGGATCGGCGGGGGCGAGTAGCGCGGAGACACGGGTGAGGTGCTTCACCGCCGGCTGCATATACCGCGTGTGGAATGCACCGGCCACCTGCAGAGGGATCACCCGGGTGCGCGGATTGGGGTTCTTGCCGAGAGCGGCCAAAGCCGCGAGGGAGCCGGCGACGACGATCTGGCCGCCGCCGTTGAAATTGGCTGGCGCGAGGTCGAGTTCGTCGAGGCGGGCCAGGAGTTCGGTCTCATCGCCGCCCAGCACGGCGCTCATGCCGGAGGGTTCCAGCGCCGCGGCCTCGGCCATGGCGGTGCCGCGTTCGCGCACGAAACGCACGGCGTCCGCCGCGCTGAGGATGCCGGCGCCGGCTGCGGCGGTGATCTCGCCCACCGAGTGACCGGCGATACCGGAGATGCGCTCCCGCCGGCCGTCGGCGAGGAGTGCGTTCAACGTGAGGAGTCCGGCGGCCACGATCAGCGGCTGGGCGATCCGGGTGTCCCGAATGGTGTCGGCGTCGCTCACGGTGCCGTGGCGCTTCAGATCGATTCCGCAGGCCGCGGAGATCTCGTCCAGGCCGGCGGCGAAGGTGGGGTTCCGAAGCCAGGGCTCGAGGAAACCGGGGGTTTGGGAGCCCTGACCGGGGCAGACGACAACAATCATTGATCCAGTCTCCCAACCTCGTATGTTGTGGGCATGTCGGAGATCCACCAACTATTCGAGGAGTGTTTGTCGAATCTCGCTAGTTTGGCACCTCTGACGCCGCAATTAACGCCGGCGTGTTGACCCGTCGTGATCGCTGATCGACCCGATGATCAGGGCCGCCTGCAGGATGAGGGCCTCACGGGCGCCCGTGGCGTCGTAGCCGATGACCTCTGACACCCGCTTCAGGCGGTAGCGCACGGTGTTCGGGTGCACGAACAGTTCCCGGGCGGTGGCTTCCAGGGAGCGACCGTTGTCCAGGTAGCACCAGAGTGTGGTGAGCAGCTCAGTCGAATGCGCTTGCAGCGGGCGGTAAATCCGGTGGATCAGCGTGGCGCGGGCAAGCGGATCGCCGGCCAGCGCCCGCTCGGGAAGCAGATCATCCGCCTGTACAGGGCGTGGGGCGTTGCGCCAGGAGCGCGCCACGGCGAAGCCGGCCAAGGCGGCCTTAGCGCTCTTGGACGCGTCGACCAGATTCGGTACTTCGTGGCCGAGCACCAGGTGGCCGGCGCCGAAGCTCGGCTCGAGCTGCACCGCGATCTCCATGAAGCTGAGGGCGGAGGCCGTGCCAATCGCGTCATCCGTCTCGGTCGGCGACGGGTGCGCTCGGCCGATGACCAGGACGAGCCGGTTGCCCTGCACCCCGATCAGAACGTCGGCGGCCATGTGGCGGGCCGAGCGACGCAGCTGGTCGACGTCGAGCATCTTGGGCGTCGTGCCCACGAGCACGCAGACCTCGCCGTGCCCGTGCCAGCCCAGGGCTGCGATCCGGCTGGGCAGTTCGTCGTCGTACTCGCCGCTCAGGATCGAGTCGACGACCAGGGCCTCGAGGCGTACATCCCAGAGGCCACGTGCCTCGGCTGCCCGGGCATAGACATCCGCCGCGCCGAAGGCGATTTCGCGGGAATACAGCAGGATGGCCTCCCGCAGGATTTCCCCGCCGTCTTTAACCCGCTCCTCCACCACCTCGACGGTGACGCGGATCAGCTGCAGGGTCTGCTGCAGGCTGATTGAGCGCAGCAGTTCTCGCGGGGCGGCACCGAAGACGTCGGCCGCGATCCAGGGGGTGGACCGCGGGTCGTCAAACCACGAGATGAACGACGTGATCCCGGCCTGGGCGACCAGACCCACGGCGGAACGCCGCCCGGGCGGCATATCGCCGTACCAGGGCAACGTGTCCTCGAGACGCTTCAGCGTCGCCGTGGAAAGCTCGCCGGATATCGTTCGCAGCCAGCTGAGCGTCTGTTCCTTTGTCTTCGGTGTGGGTGCCACGGGGGCTGTTAGCTCTCGCCCCCGGCGGAACCGGTGGTACCCGCCGTTACGTCGTGCAACCGGTACTTCGCGATCGCCTGGCCGACGACGCTGCGGTCGACCTCGCCTCGGCGAGCGAGAAGTTCGAGTGCGCGCACCACCATCGACGGTCCGTCGATCTTGAAGTAGCGGCGGGCCGCCGGGCGGGTGTCCGAGAAGCCGAACCCGTCGGCGCCGAGGGTCGCGAAGTCGCCGGGCACGAACTGCCGGATCTGATCGGGCACCGCATGCATGAAGTCGGTGACGGCGATGAACGGTCCGGCGGTGCCGGCCAGCTTCTCCGTCACATACGGGATCTGCGGCGCGTCGTCCGGGTAGAGGAAGTTGTGTTCCTCGACCGCGATGCCATCACGACGCAGTTCGGCCCAGGAGGTGACCGACCAGACGTCGGCGGACACTCCCCAGTCCTCGGCCAAAAGGGCCTGGGCCTCGAGTGCCCAGGGCACGGAGACGCCGGAGGCCAACAGCTGCGCCTTCGGACCGGACACATCGGACGCGCTGACTCGGTGGATGCCGCGCACGATGCCGTCCACGTCCACGTCGTCGGGCTCGCGCGGCTGCACCTGCGGCTCGTTGTAGACCGTGATGTAGTACATGACGTTGGGGTCGGCGTGCGTTCCGCCGTACATCCGCTCGAGTCCCGACCGCACGATGTGCCCGATCTCGTAGCCGTAGGCCGGGTCGTACGAGACCACGGCGGGGTTCGTCGAGGCCAGCAACGGCGAGTGGCCGTCGGCGTGCTGCAGGCCTTCACCGGTCAGGGTGGTGCGTCCGGCGGTGGCGCCGATCATGAACCCGCGGGTCATCTGATCGCCCGCGGCCCACATGGCGTCGCCCGTGCGCTGGAAGCCGAACATCGAGTAGAAAACGTAGATCGGGATGAGCGGCTCACCCTGCGTTGCGTAGGAGGTGCCCACGTTGGTGAAGGCAGCCATCGCGCCGGCTTCGTTGATGCCCACGTGCAGGATCTGGCCCTGCGGGCTCTCCTTATACGCCAAAAGCTGCGCGTGGTCGACCGAGGTGTACTGCTGGCCGCTGGGGTTGTAGATCTTGGCGTTCGGGAAGAACGCGTCGATGCCGAAGGTGCGAGCCTCGTCCGGGATGATCGGCACGATGCGGTGTCCGAAGTCCTTGGCGCGCAGCAGTTCCTTGAGCAGCCGCACGAAGGCCATCGTGGTCGCGATCTCCTGCGTGCCGGAACCCTTCTTGGTGGGGGCGTAGGTCGCGTCGTCCGGCAGGGTGATCTGCGTGTACTTGCTGCGACGCTCCGGCACGTACCCGCCGAGCGCGCGGCGGCGCTCATGCAGGTACTGGATCGCCTCATCGTTTTCGTCCGGCTTGAAGTACGGGGGGAGGTAGGGGTTCTCCTCGAGCTGGGCATCCGTGATCGGCATGTGGGTGCTGTCGCGGAACGTCTTGAGGTTGTCGAGGGTAAACTTCTTCATCTGGTGGGTCGCGTTGCGGCCCTCGAAGCTCGGGCCGAGGGCGTAGCCCTTGACCGTCTTCGCCAGGATGACGGTCGGCTGGCCCTTGTGCTCGGATGCGGCCTTGAATGCCGCGTAAACCTTGCGGTAGTCGTGGCCACCGCGCTTGAGGTTCCAGATGTCGTCGTCGGTGTAACCCTCGACGAGCTTGAGCGCGCGAGGGTCGCGGCCGAAGAAGTGCTCGCGCACGTACGCGCCGCTCTCGGCCTTGTACGTCTGGTAGTCGCCGTCGGGGGTGGCGTTCATCAGGTCGCGCAGGGCGCCATCGGTATCGCGGGAGAGCAACTCGTCCCACTCGCGACCCCAGACGACCTTAATGACGTTCCAGCCGGCGCCGCGGAAGAAGCTTTCCAGTTCCTGGATGATCTTGCCGTTGCCGCGTACCGGGCCGTCGAGGCGCTGGAGGTTGCAGTTGACGATGAAGTTGAGGTTGTCCAGACCCTCGTTGGCGGCAACCTGCAGCTGCCCACGGCTCTCGACCTCATCCATCTCGCCGTCGCCGAGAAACGCCCAGACCTGCTGGTCGCTGGCGTCCTTGATCCCGCGGTTGGTGAGGTACCGGTTGGTTTGCGCCTGGTAGATGGCGTTGATCGGGCCGAGTCCCATGGAGACCGTCGGGAACTGCCAAAATTCCGGCATCAGTCGCGGGTGCGGGTAGGAGGACAGCCCGTTAGGGCCGTGGGACTTCTCCTGGCGGAATCCGTCGAGCTGGTCGGTGCTCAGGCGGCCCTCGAGGAAGGCCCGCGCGTAGGTTCCGGGGGAGGCGTGGCCCTGGATGAAGATCTGGTCTCCGCCGCCCGGGTGGTCCTGGCCGCGGAAGAAGTGGTTGAAGCCGACCTCGTACAGGGCAGCGGAGGATGCATAGGTCGAGATGTGGCCGCCGACGGAGATGCCGGGGCGCTGAGCACGGTGCACGAGAACGGCGGCGTTCCAGCGAATCCAGGCGCGGTAGCGGCGCTCGATGTCTTCGTCGCCGGGGAAGTCGGGTTCATTGCCGGCCGCGATGGTGTTGATGTAGTCCGTGGTCGGCACCATGGGCACGCCGAGGTGCAGTTCCTTGGAGCGTTTCAGGAGCGTCAGCATGATCTCCCGACCACGCTGGTGACCGTTAGCGGATACGAGCGCGTCCAGCGATTCCGACCATTCGGCGGATTCCTCCGGGTCCGCATCCGTGCTGTTAACCGAATACGGGTCCTGGTCGTTGACAGTCACACTCGACCTCTCTCTGTTGGGCAGACCATCGAAGCGAACCTGCCAAGTTAGCGGTGCCGGATGACGGTCGGATCACGACCGACGGCACCACGCAAGCCTACAGATTATGCCTTCGGTTTGTGTGCGGCCGGTGAGCGTCGTTCGGGCCGCGAATCGAGGGTCCCTCGGGACGCTCATCTTGGTTCCGGCAGAAGGCGGGGCTAGGCTGTGGCGTCGCCTTGCACCGTTCCCGTGGGCGCACGAAAGGAAGCGCTCCATGGCGTTGGAAAATGACACCCAGGCTCCTGATTTCGAGCTCTTCAACCAGTTCGGCGAGCGGGTGCAGCTCAGCGAGTTCCGCGGGAAGAAGTCGGTCGCCCTGGTCTTCTTCCCCCTGGCGTTCTCCGGAATCTGCAGCGGCGAGTTGTGCGAGCTGCGGGACAACCTGTCGTTGTTCGCCGCCAATGAGGTGGAACTGCTCGGCATCTCGGTCGATTCCCGTCATGCCCTGCGTGCCTGGGGGGAACAGGAACGGTACACCTTCGACCTCCTGGCCGACTTCTGGCCGCATGGTGCGGTCGCGAAGGAATACGGCGTGTTCCTTGAGGAAAAGGGCTTCGCGAACCGGGCCACTTTCCTGATCGACCCTGAGGGGATCATCCGGGCCAGCTTCATCACCGCGCCGGGCGAGCCCCGGTCGCTGGAGGCCTACCGGGCCGCGATCGGCGAACTCCAGCCGGCCTGAACCCGGCCGCGGTCCACCCGGCAGGCAGAATCTGTATGATGGGCTACGGCCTTCACCGGCCGTTGCATCAGGGGCCTTTAGCTCAGTTGGTAGAGCGCCACGTTTACACCGTGGATGTCATCGGTTCGAGCCCGGTAGGGCCCACACATAACCCCCCTGATCACGTCCGTTGCGAACGAGCCCCAGCCGAGTGCCACGACAGTATTCAGGGAGAGCACGTGAATCAGCCACGCATGAACGTCGAATCGTTTAACCTCGATCACCGCACGGTCGTCGCACCCTATGTGCGCTTGGCCGATACCAAGATGCTGCCACAGGGGGACACCATCGTGAAGTACGACGTGCGCTTCACCCAGCCCAACGTCCTTCACCTGGAGATGCCGGCAGTGCACTCGATCGAGCACCTTTTCGCCGAGCATTCCCGCAACCATTCCACCCGAGTCATCGACTTCTCGCCGATGGGCTGCCAGACCGGTTTCTACCTGATTCTGCAGGGGCAGCCGGAGTACGCCGAGGTCCTCGGGCTGATCGAGGCCACCATGACCGACATCCTCGGCGCCACCGAGGTGCCCGCCGCCAACGAGGTTCAGTGCGGGTGGGGAGCCAACCACTCGTTGGCAGCCGCCCAGGACGCTGTGAAGGTCTTCCTGGCCGCCCGCGGCGCCTGGGCCACCGTCACCGCATGACGACCGTCGACGCGATCATTCTGGTCGCGATGGAGGAGGAGGCCGCTCCGTTCCTGGCGGTGGCCACCGCTTCCGCGCCGCCGGTCGCCACCGGTAGGGCCCGCCGGCACCGCCTCACCCTGGCCGGGTGTGAAGTGCTGCTGGTGCAGAGCGGCATCGGACTGGTCAACGCGGCCGGTGCGACGACATCCGCACTCCTGTGTGCGCGCGCCGAGGACCCCGAGGCGTCGCCGCTGGTGATCAGCGCCGGTTCGGCCGGCGGGGTGGGCGCCCAGGTGCGAGTGGGCGAGGTGGTCATCGGGAGCGAATACCTCAACAGCGACGCTGATGCACGCGCCTTCGGGTACGCGCTCGGCCAGGTGCCCGGTATGCCGGCTCGCTACGAGGGAGCGACTGCGGCGCTGCGCGGCGCCGAATCCGCTGCCCGGATGCCCGACGGATCGGCGCTGGTCGTGCGCCGCGGGCTGCTGGTCTCCAGCGACGCCTTCGTGAGCGTGGAGCGCGCAGAGAGCCTCCGCGTGCTGTTCCCCGGGGTTCTCGCCACCGACATGGAATCCGTGGGCGCTGCTCAAACCTGCTTCGCGCACGGCGTACCGTTCGTGGCGGTCCGCGGCATCTCGGACCTGTGCGGACCGATTGACGATCATCTCACCCACATCGACGACGCGGCCGACCGCTCGGCCGCGGTCGTGCTGGAGATGCTTCGCAGGCTCGCCGACTGACTCGGCCTGCGCCCCATCCGGTCGTCACCGATCCCCGGGGCGTACACAGGTCGGGCGCAGTTTCTTCACTCAAACTGCGGAGCCGGGTTCTGCGCAATGCGGGAAACGCCGAGCTTTGTGGAAGCCGATGCCCGCCGCGGAAAAATCGTCGCTCTCCCGCGGAGCCGAGAGGTCGTGAAGGCACCGTGCACACTCACGCGCGAGCGACTTCAATGCGAGCAATTTCGACCCGAGTAACGGATGCCATGGGGGGTGATCGTCGTCATGTCCCGGTCTGACCGTCAATCGTTCGGCCTCGCCGTCGAGGAGTTGTCCAACGCGCACCGGACCAGCACGGACCTGTGCTCGCCGTTCCTGCGGGTGCTGCCCGTCACCGGCGTGGCGATCTCCACCCTCGGCGCACCGTTTGGCACCGAAACCGTGTGCGCGAGCGACGCGTCCGCCGCACGGCTCGACGAGCTGCAATTTGATCTCGGCGAAGGTCCGTGCTGGGAAGCCCTGACGACTCGTCGCCCGGTTCTGAACAGCGATATTCGACACCACGGCAATCCGGCTTGGCCGGTTTTCACACAGTCCATCGACGAGACCGACGTGGGAAGCGTGTTCGCGTTCCCGATGGTCGTCGGAACGCTGGACATCGGAGCGGTTGACCTGTACTCTCGACGCCCGCGCACCCTGACCGGAGTTCAGATCGCCGACGCCACGATGCTGGTCAAGATCGCCGCCCGACAGGTGCTTCGGCGCGTCCTGCTCTCGCATACGATGAAGCCGGACCCTGACGCCGACGAGGGCTACTCGCGTCGCGTTGTGCACCAAGCGACGGGGATGGTTCTGGCCCAATTGAACGTGGGAGCTTCGGATGCCCTCCTGATCCTCCAGGGCTACGCGTTCTCCCACGCGCGCACCGTCCGCGAGGTAGCGGACGATGTTGTGGCGCGAAAAGTTGATTTCACATCAGAATTGAACGGGTCTTAGGGTGGAGTTATGGTGACCAGAACACGTGAAGGTCAGTTGGTTGAGACCTTCGTCACGCTGGCCGACACGCTTGTCGTCGGGTACGACGTCGTCGACCTGCTGCACACACTCGTAGAGACCTGCGGCACACTCTTCGGGGCGTCCGCGGTCGGGATCATCCTCTCCGCCGGTAACGACAACGATCTCGAGGTCGTGGCCTCAACCAACGAACGCAGTCGCCTGATTGAGATCCTGCAGCTGCGGGCCGGCAATGGGCCGTGCGTCGAGTGCTACACGACCGGCAAACCGGTGGCCATTCCCGACCTCGATGTCCTCGCCCCGGCGTGGCCGAGATTTCGGGCGGGAGCGCTCGAACTCGGCTTGAAGTCGATGCACTCGGTTCCCCTGCGGCTGCGAGCGACGACCATCGGATCGCTCAATCTCTTCTGGGATCGCCTCGGCGGTCTGGGAGCGGAGGACCTGCGCACGGTCCAGGCGCTGGCCGACACCGCCACCATCGGCATTCTTCAGGAACGGGCCATCAGGGAGAGCGACGTGGCTCGGGCGCAGTTGCAACGCGCGCTCAGTAGCCGCGTTCTGATCGAGCAGGCCAAGGGCGTCGTCGCTTTCACCCACACCGTCGACATGGAAGAGGCCTTCGCGATCCTGCGTCAATATGCCCGCGACAACGGCCAGCGGCTGGTCGAGGTTGCCGAGCAGGTTGTGAACCGAACTCTCGACCTTTAGGCCCCGCACGGTCTAGAATCAGAAAATGCCCCAGACCCTGGCTGCACATGTCCATTTCGTGAACAATCAGGGGTCTACCATGAAGCGTATATTTCACCCCGGCGGATCGGTCATCACGGGCGATGATCTCGCGGATGCCGTCATGCACTATGCCGAGGCGTTGAGTCTCCGTCCCCAGGTCGATGTCGTCGACATTCCGATCGTCGAAGAGACCGGCCTGCTGGGCCGCATCCAGATCCTGATCGGCGGATCCGGCCAACTGGTCTGCGTCACTGCCGGTTCCGCTCGGTCAGAGCTGCTGGAGCCGGAGACGGTGGACACTCTCCGCCATAAGGCCCTGGTCGGCACGGCCTCGGGCCGAGCCTCGTGGACGGGCGACGGCCTGGATTCGCCACAGTTCGACGAGTTCGACTACTGACGTCCTGACCGACGCCGGGACTTTCGGCCCTGTTCTGGCGGATCGGCGCGCGACATCGTAAACCCCGTTCTGCCCGCTGTGCCGGGGAGCGGAGGAGGTCGTCATGGACAACCGTCTTGTAGTGGGGGTCAGCGGTCGGCCGGCGGCTCGGGCCGCGCTCCAGTGGGCGTTCAACTATGCGCGTCCCCGGCGCCTGGAAATCGAGTTGGTGCACGTCGTCGACGCGACCTTCGGCACGACCCCGGCCGGGTTTCTGCACGCGGCCCGCGAGCAGGCCGAACTGTTGCTCGCCCGTGAGGCCGAGGAGGCCCGCAGTGTCGCTCCTGACCTGACTTTTCGCACGACGGTCCTTGAGGGCTCGCCTACCGGAGCCCTCACCGACTGGGCCGTCGGCGCGCAACTCCTCGTTGTGGGCTCGCACGCCCTGGGCCGGTTTCGGGACTATGTCTTCAGCACCCAAGCCGCGCAGATCGCGGCCTACGCCGGCGGTTCCGTCGTCGTCGTGCCTGAGCGGGAAGAACAGCGCGGCACCGGCGTCGTCGTCGGGGTGGACGGTTCCGAGGCATCTCTCGCCGCGGTGACATTCGCCGCGGATCAGGCGGACCGCCTGGGCGAGCGGTTGACGGCGCTGTACTGCTGGAGCGCACCGGTACCGTGGACCGAAGATCGCGCCATGATCGACTGGCCGATGGTGCCCGATGAGGCCGACCGCCTGGTCCTCGCCGAAGCGGTGGCGGGACTGGCCGAACGCTATCCGGACCTGAAGCTCGACCTGCGGCTCGACCTCGGGTTACCGGTGGACGCACTCGTGTCGGCGGCGACCGGTGCGCGGCTTCTCGTTGTAGGCAGCCACGGTCGTCACGGGTTCGCTCGCTTCTGGCTGGGTTCGGTCAGTCATGTGCTCGTTTTGACCATGCCCTGCCCAGTCGCCGTGATCAGGGTCGCCGTCACCGAGACCGGCCCGGTCAGCGAACCCGTCTAAATGATTCACAGCGCTCGAATCGGAGCGTGCGAATCGGAGTGTGTCAGTCGGACCGGGCGATCAGCACAGGCGCGTCGATGTTCATCAGGGCGTCGTGGCTGCTGAACCGGGCACCGACTGGGTCACCGGCCTCGGATGTGATACTCCGAGCACCAGCAAAACAGCCTCGCTGCCGACATCGAGCAGAGCGTCGGCCGGCGGCTCCGGGCTCCGCACGCGAAGTCGACGGCGCATGCACGAGGATGGGTTCGTGGCCAAGGTGGCGCGCCTCCTGGGCGCCGCGGGACGCTGCGGGAGCCGAGCACGGGTCCGCTCAGGGAGCCGGTCTTGTGGGTTCCAACGACCAAAACACCGTCGGATGTCGGTACCGCGGCGAGCGTCAGGCGGGAGATCCGTGCAGGACCTCGGGCGACCCGTCCGCTACCGCCCGAGCCAGACCCCAGCTGAAGGCGGACCTGCTCGGATCCGATCCGTCGAATCCGATGTAGTAGGTGTTCACCGCTTCTCCGCACCTTCCGTGGAGCCCGGTCGGGACTCGGCGCGTTCACCGGCCGGGCGGGGGACCACAGCGACCGGGCACGGCAGGTTCATCAGCACGTCGTGGCTGACCGAACCGAGAAAGAGGCTGCCGACGGCACCCCGGCCGTGTGTGCCGACGACGACGAGGGACGCCGTGTGGGAGGCGTTCACGAGCACGGATGCCGCGGTGCCCTGTTCCAGAACCTCGGCGATATGCAGCGCCGGATGCGCGTCGCGAACCCTCCTCGTTGCCCCCGACAGAATGCGCGCGTGGGCGTCTCGTATCTCCTCGTAGGGCAGGACGGCACCGTATTCGACGGCCACGGTCGCGGGAATGGTCCAGGCATGGACGATATCGAGAGGGAGTTTGTAACGCTCGGCTTCGCGGGCCGCGAAGTCAACGGCGACCAGGGCCGTAACGTCGTTCTCCATGCCCACGACGATGTGGCCGCCACGCGCCTGCCAGTTGACGGGGACGACGACGACGGGGCACCGGGCGTGGGCCGCGAGGCGAAGGGGAAGGGTGCCGAAGACCGTCCCGGCGAGAACACCGGTCTTGTTCGTGCCGATGACCAGAAGGTCGGCGGTCGCCGACGCCCGCGCCAGCTCATCGACCGGGACGCCATGGCGGATGTAGCTCGTCTTCCGGCAGGAGGGTGCCACCTGTTCGACTCGTCGAAGGGCTTCCGCGAGCGGGCGCTCGTAGGCAGGCTGACTGGAATAGTCCGATCCCTCAGCGGGGTACCAGCCCAGCTCCACCACCGTGGTGAGTTCGAGTTGCACGGGCGTGCCCTGCATCCGTTCGAGCGTCACAACCCGGTCGAGGGCCCACTCCAGGGCTGCCTTGCTCGCGGCCCCACCGTCAATGGCGACGATCACTTTTTCAACCATGGGTGTGACTCCTGCTCTGGGGTGGAATCGCACCGGACAGTCCGATCCACGTCATTATCGCAGTGCCTGCCGGACGGGGACAGGGCCGAAGGTCCCGTGCGGGTAGTATCCCCGCTACCAGACGAGAGGCGGTCCCCGGTCATGCCCCACAAAACTATCCCGGTCACCCTGAACGAACGACCTGAGGCTCTCCCGGAGACAGTGATCGACCTGCCGGCGCATCTGCCCCTCCCGTGCCGGTCGCGGTGGGTGGCCGCATCCGCCGATTTCATCGAGGGTTTGCGGGGTGAGCGAACGGGTGACCCGCTGATGGTGCTGGCAGACATCTTCGCGTCGGCTGCGGATGCGGCCCTGGTCTGCGTTATCGGGCCGCCTGGTGTTGATTCGGGCGCGGGGGACGGTTTTGTCGTCCATGCGGCTCATGGAAGTGCCACTCGACCGTTGGACGGCCTGACGTTCCCCGTGGCGGGGAGCCTGTGCGGCCGGGCGCTGGCCACCGGCCGGCCGATCCTCGTCGGCCGGGAAGAGCGCGAGGCTGCGGGCCCCGAGTCGCTCCTGATGCTCGGGCCGACCCTGGTGGTCCCGCTGGGGAAAGCCGGGGAATCCGGCCCGCCCGCAGTGGTGCTCACCGCCTCCCGGCCCAGCGGGGCGCTTCCGTTCACTGCCGTGGACCTTGATTCTGCCGTCGATTTCGCCCGACTGGCATATGTGGGCCGCCACCTCGAGCGGAGCAGCACGGACCGGGCGCGTCTGGCGGTGCTCACCGATCGCGACCGGATCGCACGTGAGCTGCACGACCGGGTCATTCAGCGGGTGTTCGCTGTGGGGCTCGCCGTGCGCGCCCTCGGCGGGATGACCGCCGACCCGGTGTTCGGGCGGCGGCTGGCCGACCAGGTGGGAGCCCTTGACGCGGTCATCGCCGATCTCCGCACCGCGATCTTCGGGTTGTCGACGCAGGCGGACCCCGACCGGCACGGGCTTCGCCGCAGAATCGTCGACCTGCTCGACGAGGTCGGGCCTCTCTTCGCGCACCCGCCGCGGGTGGTGTTCTCCGGGGCGATCGATCTGCTCGTTTCCACCTCTCTGGCTGATGATGTCGTGGCAGTCGTGCGCGAGGGGCTGACCAACGTGGTCCGGCACTCTGGAACCCGGGAGGCGGAAGTGCGCGTCTCGGTCGCGGCGGACATCCTCACGGTCGAGATCGGCGACACCGGCGTCGGTCTGACCGGCGCAAGTCGGCGCAGCGGCGTCGCTAATCTGGCGGTCAGAGCCGAACGCTGGCAGGGGATGGTGTCGCTGATCGACCGGGCGCCGCGCGGTGCCGAGCTGCGTTGGACGGCGCGCGTGAGCGACGCTACCGCAGGGACTTCCCGATGACGCGCGTGTTTGTGGTCGACGACCATGACGTCGTCCGTATCGGCCTGGCTGCCCTGATCAACGCCGAAGCCGACCTGGAAGTGGTGGGGGAGGCGGCAACGAGGCGGCAGGCCGTGGCCAGGGTCGCCGCCACCCGGCCGGACGTCGTGGTCCTTGACGTGCGGCTGCCCGACGGAAGCGGCATCGACGCCTGCCGGGACATCCGCGGGAGGGATCCCGGCATCCGGTGCCTGATACTCACGGCGTTCGACGACGACGTGGCCAGCCGCGCCGCTGTCCTGGCTGGGGCGTCCGGCTATGTCTTGAAGGACATCCGCGGTGAACGCCTGGTGGAGGGAATCCGGCGTGTGGCCGGGGGGGAGTCGCTGCTCACCCCGCTGCTGGCCAGCCGGGTGGCAACCTCCTTGGGGCTGGACCGAGGCGACCCAGCCGCCCGAGCGCTGACGACGCGGGAGCGGCAAGTCCTCGATTTGATCTCCCGGGGCCTCACCAACCGCCAGATCGGCGAGCACCTTGACCTGGCGGAGAAGACGGTGAAGAACTATGTGTCGGGGGTGCTCAGCAAACTCGGCATGGAGCGCCGTACCCAGGCCGCCGTCTTCGGGGTGGAGTTGCAGCGCCAGGAGGGTTCGTCCACTGTTCGAATTCGCCCGGCCGCTCCCGGTACGCTGGCCGGATGAAACCGTATCGTGCTAACCGGGTTGTGCCCGGACCCGGCCAGGAATCGGTCTGGGATTACCCGCGACCGCCCCGCGTGGAGGCGAGCGCCGACCGGGTCGTCGTCACCCTCGGGGGCCTGGTCCTGGTCGACACCGACGATGCCGTCCGGGTGCTCGAGACCAGCCATCCACCGGTCTACTACCTGCCGCGTTCCGCGTTCCGGGCGGGGAGCCTCGAACCGGTGACCGGCCGATCGTACTGCGAGTACAAGGGCGAGGCGTCGTACCTGAGCGTGGTCACCCCGGGGCGTGTGGAGAAGGCGGCCGGGTGGTACTACCCGTCGCCGACGCGGGGCTTTGAGGATCTGGCAAACCGCGTCGCGCTGTACCCCGGACGGATGGACCTCGTTACCGTGAACGGGGAAGCGGTGCTGCCTCAGCCGGGCGACTTCTACGGCGGCTGGATCACCTCCCGGGTCGTCGGACCGTTCAAGGGGGCTCCCGGCACTCTCGGATGGTGACGCCGCCGCGAACCGTCGCGAGCCGGCTCGGCGTGGCCCCCATCTTTCTGGCCGCGCTGCTCTGGGGCACGACGGGCACGGCCGCACACTTCCTGCCCGGCAGCGTCAGCCCGCTGGCGACCGGGGCGGCCACGATGGTCGTGGGCGGCGCGCTGCTCTTCACGCTTTCCGCCCGAAGCGCCCGGGCAACCCTCCGAGACTGCTCCGTGCGCCGCTGGGTGCTGGCAGGGGTCGCCGGCATCGTCGTCTACCCGCTCGCTTTCTACAGTGCGATTAACCTGGCCGGGGTGGCTGTCGGCACGGTCGTGTCGCTGGGGTCTGCGCCCGTCTTTGCCGCGGGGATCGAGTTCCTGGCGGAGCGCCGGGCGGTCACACGGCTCTGGGCACTGTGCACACTGGTGGCTCTGCTCGGCACGATTCTGCTGATCAACGGCCGGCAGTCGGACCAGGCCGCCGGGTCCGCTCCTCTGGGCGTTCTGCTCGGGCTGTTGGCCGGGCTCAGCTACGCGCTCTACACGCACGCATCCCACCGGGTGATCGCGGGCGGGCACAGCTCCCGGGCCACGATGGGGGCGCTCTTCGGCGTCGGCGCGCTGTGCCTCGTACCGGTGCTCGCGGCCACGGGAGCACCGCTGCTCCAGAGCACCGGCAGCCTGAGCGTCACCGCCTACCTCGCGATCGGGCCCATGTTCGTCGCCTACCTGCTTTTCGGCCGCGGCCTGCGCACGGTCCGCGGCAGCACGGCGACCAGCATCACCCTGGTCGAACCGCTCGTGGCTACGCTGCTGGCGGTCCTGATCGTCGGCGAGCGGTTGCCACCGTCCGGCTGGGCCGGGCTCGGGCTGCTTCTGGTGGCGGTGACCGCGCTTGCAGTTCTTCGGGATCCCGGCCAACCGTCGTCAGGAGAGCGCACCGCCTCGTCACCGGTAGGCTTACGAGGTGCCCGTCTCACTCGCCGATGTAAGTCGAATCATCCATGAACTGTGGCCGTTGTCCGGTGCCGAAGTCTGGGACGTCCCGGGTCTGGTCTGCGGCAACCCCGGCCAGCCGGTCGAGTCGATCCACCTGGCTGTGGACGCCGTCTCCGCGACCGTGGACGAGGCGGTCGGATATGGCGCAGACCTGCTCCTGGTGCACCATCCGCTCCTGCTGCGCGGCGTCACGTCGGTCGCCGAAGACCGTTACAAGGGCGCCCTGATCGGTCGTCTGATCCGAGCGAATTGCGCTCTCCTTGCGGCGCACACCAACGCGGATGTCGTCGTGGACGGCGTCTCGGACATCCTCGCCACCCGACTCGGCCTCGTTGACCCAGCCCCCATCACGGCGGGCGCCGCGGCGGGAACGGGAATCGGCCGGGTCGGCCGGCTCGCGCACCCGACCACCCTGGGCCAACTGGCCCACCGCCTCGCCCAGCTCCTGCCGGCGACCGCCACCGGCGTCCGGGTCGCGGGGGAGTACGGCAGTGTCGTCAAAACCGTCTCGCTCTGCGGTGGTGCAGGCGATTCCCTTCTCCCTCATCCCGCCGTGCAGTCGTCCGATGTGTATATCACCTCCGATCTCCGTCACCACCCGGCGTCGGAGGCCCGTGAGCAGTCCGGGCTGTCGGGGGGCACCCCTGCCCTGATCGACGTGTCGCACTGGGCCAGTGAATGGCTCTGGATCGAGCCGGCCGCCGAACAGTTGCGGGCTCTTCTGCCTGGTGTGCGCATCACCAGCAGTTCCCTGCGCACGGATCCCTGGGACTTCGCGATCGTGCAGTAGCCTGCCGATGAAGTTCGGATTCACCCCCAACGCTCGTTCATATTTCTATTTGCAAAGGTCAGGACATCGTGAAGGCATCCCCCGTAGAACAGAAGGAGCTTCTCCGGCTTCAGGCCCTCGACATCAGGCTGCAGCAGGTCGAGCACCAGACGAAGGCCCTGCCCCAGCACGCCGAGATCCGGGAACTCACCACGTTGTTCGACACCACCCGGATGGCCTTCGGCACCCGCGCCGGAGAACGTGATGACGTGCGCACCGAGCTGGCGCGGATCGAATCCGACGTCGATGTGGTCGAGAAGCGCATCGCGCGGGACACCGACCGGGTTCAGCACACCTCCTCGGTGAAAGACGTGCAGGCTTTGGAGACGGAGCTTGCGGCGCTGCGCAAACGCCTCCTCGCGCTCGAGGAGATCGAGATCGCGGTGATGGAACGGCTCGAGGAGAGCGATGCGACCGTCTCCGCGGTGGAGGCGGAGCGGGACGCGATCGCGCTCCAAATCCATGACGCCGAGCAGGCGCGCAACGAAAGCCTCGCCGATCTGAACCGGCAGCTCGGCGAACTCCGCCGGGACCGGGCCGCCGTCGCCGGCAGCGTCGCCGAGGACCTCGCCGCGCTGTACGAGAAACGTTTCGTGACGGGGCGGGGCAACGCCGCCGCCCTGTTGCGGGCGCGCACCTGCAGCGGCTGCACGATGACGCTCACCGGCAGTGACCTCGATGCCGTGCGTTCCTCGCCGGCTGACGAGGTCCTGTTCTGCCCGGACTGCGGGGCGATCCTGGTTCGCACGGAGGAGTCCGGGATCTAGGTGGAGCCGGGCCCCGCCGGCGGCCTGTACTCTGGAGTGTGGAATGGGTCGGCAAGACGGTCGCGTCATCCGCTACCTTCGGGTCAGCGGATGCCGAGGAACGTCCGGGCTCCGCAGAGCAGGATGGTGGGTAACACCCACCCGGGGTAACCCGCGAGACAGTGCCACAGAAAGTAGACCGCCTCCGGTTTCGGCCGGTGGTAAGGGTGAAACGGTGGTGTAAGAGACCACCAGAGGCCAGGGTGACCTGGTCGGCTAGGTAAACCTCGTCCGGAGCAAGGTCAGACAGGAAACGCCAAGGCGGCTCGCCGAGTTTCCGGGTAGACCGCTAGAGGGCTACGGCAACGTAGTCCCGAGATAGATGGCCGTCCAGGGTGCTACGGCATCGGGACAGAACCCGGCGTAATAGTCGGCCCATTCCACCTTCCGGCCTCCAGGTTCTGCGCCGGGGCGCTGCCACCCCGGGCAGGTCAGCCCTGATGCTTGACGGCGAGTGCGGCGGCCCCGAGGATTCCCGCGTTGTTGCGGTGCACGGCCGGGATGATGGCTGTCTTCAGTCGCAGAAGGGGCAGGAAGTCCTGGTGGTGCTTGGACACGCCGCCGCCGACGATGAAGAGGTCCGGCGAGAACAGTGCCTCCAAGGTCGAGTAGTACTTCTGCAGCCGACCGGCCCATTTTTCCCAGCTCAGGTTCTCCCTCTCCTTGGCGGAGTACGCGGCCTTGGTTTCGTAGTCGACGCCCTCGATCTGCAGATGGCCGAGTTCAGTGTTCGGCACCAGCAAACCGTCGTTGAGCAGTGCGGTTCCGATTCCGGTGCCAAGCGTCGTCATGATGACCACCCCCCTCACCCCCTTCGCCGCGCCGAATTGCGTCTCCGCGTAGCCGGCGGCATCCGCGTCGTTCACGAAGTGAATGGGCTGGCCGAGACCCTTCTCGAAGAGATTCTCGGCGGAGAGGCCGATCCACTTGTCCGAGACGTTGGCGGCCGACATGGTGTGGCCGTTCTTGACGACGGCGGGGAAGCAGATGCCCACCGGCAGCGCACCGGCACCCTCCTCGGCGGAAACGGTTGTCAGGAGGGTCCTGGTCGTTTCGATGATGTCGGCTGGTCGGCCGCCTTTGGGCGTGGGAAGCTTCACGCGATCGGACAGGAGCTTCCCGGTGGACAGATCGACCACCGCTCCCTTGATCCCGGTGCCGCCAATGTCAATGCCGATGGCCATGGTTGAACTCATAGTCAAAACCTACCGGTTGTCAGGAGAGGGTGAGGATCTCGGCGCCCCGGTCGGTCACCACGAGGGTGTGCTCGAACTGGGCGGTGATGCTCTTGTCTTGGGTCGTCACGGTCCAGTCATCCGCCCACATGTCCCAGTCGGTCCCGCCCAGGGTGAGCATCGGTTCGATCGTGAAGACCATGCCGACCTCCATCACGGTGTCGTAGACGGGAGCGGAGTCGTAGTGCGGGATGATCAGGCCGGAGTGGAAGGCCTCGCCGACGCCGTGTCCGGTGAAGTCCCGAACGACCCCATAGCCGAACCTCTTGGCGTAAGACTCGATGGCGCGGCCGATCACGTTCACCTGGCGTCCGGGAGCGACGGCCTTGATACCGCGGGCGAGAGCCTCCCGGGTGCGTTCGACGAGGAGCCTGACCTCATCCCGTGCCTCACCGACGATGAAGGTGGCGTTCGTGTCGCCGTGCACACCGTTCTTGTAGGCGGTGATGTCGATGTTGACGATGTCGCCGTTCTCAAGAACGGTGTCGTCCGGGATGCCGTGGCAGATGACCTCGTTCACGGAACTACACAGTGATTTGGGGAACCCCCGATAGCCGAGCGTCGACGGGTAGGCGTCACGCTCGATCATGAACTCGTGGCCGATCCGGTCGAGTTCCTCTGTCGTCACGCCGGGGCGGATGGCCTGTGCGACAGCTTCGATGGCCCCGGCCGCAATCCGGCCTGATTCCCGGATCAGCTCGATGCGCTCGGAGGAGTACAGATCCGATCCGGTGAAGGGCGAGGGCATCCCCTTGCCGACGTACTCCGGGCGCACGATGTGGCGGGGAACGGCGCGGAGCGGAGAAACCGCGCCCGGGAGGAGGTGACCAACAGAATCCTTAGGCATAGGATCAAGCTTATGTCCGAAGGCACCGATCATCAGTTCTGGTACAACATGCGCACGGGCGCGGTCGAGCAGGGGATGCAGTCCCCCTCTATAGACCGCGTCGGGCCGTTCGCCACCCGGGAGGAGGCCGTCCACGCGCTGGAGAAGCTGCGCGCGAACAGCGCCAAGTGGGCCGCGGAAGAGGCCGAAAACGACCGCTAGTCCCGCGAGCGCCGAGATCTACTCGTAGCTGTGTTCCGGCCCGGGGTACGCGCCGGAGTCGACGTCGTCCTTGAACCGGTGCACAGCATCCGTCAGCACGCCGCGCAGGTTGGCGTACTGCCGAACGAATCGGGGCACTCGCCCCTCGGTCATGCCGGCGAAATCCGTCCACACCAACAGTTGGCCGTCGACGTCGGGCCCAGCACCCACCCCGATCGTGGGGATGTCGAGCCGTGCGGTGACCAGTGCCGCGACCGTCGCCGGGACCATCTCGAGTACGACCGCGAAGGCGCCGGCGTCCTGCACCGCGAGGGCGTCTTCAATCAGCTGATCCGCGGCCTCGCCGCGGCCCTGGATAATGTGTCCGCCCAGCCCGTGCTCGCTCTGAGGGGTGAAGCCGACATGCCCCATCACGGGGATCCCCGATGACACGATGCGCTTGATCTGCTTGTGGCTGCGAACCCCGCCCTCGAGCTTGACCGCGTGGGCCTGCGCTTCCTTCATGAAACGCACGGCGGTGTGCAGGGCCTCGCTCTGGCCGGTCTCGTACGAACCGAAGGGCATATCCGCGACGACGAGTGCGCGGGTCACGGCGCGCGCGACGGCCCGGGTGAGCGGGATGAGCTCGTCGACCGTTACCGGGAGGGTGGTCTCGTAGCCGAACACGTTGTTACCGGCCGAATCGCCCACGAGCAGGAAGTCGATGCCGGCCTGGTCGAAGATCTGGGCCGTGAGCATGTCGTAGCTGGTGAGCCCCGTAATCGGGATGCCCTGCTGCTTGGCGTTGTGAAAATGGCGCGTCCGCACCCGTTTGGGTCCGGACTGCATGGAAACGAAGGGATTCAGCTCGCTGACGGGCTGGGGTTCGTCCGGAACGGTCGACTCTGGCATGCCTCAAGTGTAGTCAAGGAGCGTTCGGGCCGATCGGCGGTCGGTTTCGCCCGAGAGTCCACGCCAGACAGTAGCCTAGGGAGCGACAAGAAAGGGCGTGAATGGACAAGCAGCGCGACTTCGTTCTTCGGACCATCGAGGAGCGGGGAATCAAGTTCATCCGACTCTGGTTCACGGATGTCGTCGGCACCCTCAAATCGGTGGCCATCGCACCCGCAGAGGTTGAGGGCGCATTCGCCGAGGGTCTCGGTTTCGACGGTTCGGCGATCGAGGGTCTCACCCGGTCGTTCGAGGCGGATGTGCTCGCGCACCCGGACCCGACCACGTTCCAGATCCTGCCCTGGCGCGGCGAGATCGACCCGACCGCCCGCATGTTCTGCGACATCATGACGCCGGACGGTCAGCCGGCCGTCGCCGATCCGCGAAATGTGCTCAAGCGCACGCTGGCCAAAGCAGCCGACCGCGGTTTCACGTTCTATACCCACCCCGAAATTGAGTTCTACCTGCTCAAGTCGTCCAAGTATGGCAAGAACGGCCCCGTGCCGGTGGACCACGCCGGCTACTTCGACAACGTTCCCGGCGGCACAGCCCACGACTTCCGCCGCCGGTCGGTGCGGATGCTCGAAGACCTGGGCATTTCGGTGGAATTCAGCCACCACGAGGCCGGTCCCGGTCAGAACGAGATCGACCTGCGCTACGCGGATGCGCTGACCACGGCGGATAACATCATGACCTTCCGCACGGTCATCAAGGAGGTGGCCATCGAGCAGGGCGTCTACGCGACGTTCATGCCGAAGCCGATGTCGGAGCACCCCGGGTCAGGAATGCACACGCACCTGTCCCTGTTCGAGGGCGACACCAACGCGTTCTTCGAGGCGGGCGCCCAATACCAGCTCTCTAAGACCGGCCGCCAGTTCATCGCCGGGCTGCTCAAGCATGCCCCGGAGATCACCGCCGTCACGAACCAGTTCGTGAACTCCTACAAGCGACTGTGGGGCGGGGACGAAGCCCCCAGCTTCGTGTGCTGGGGCCACAACAACCGGTCCGCCCTGATCCGGGTGCCACTCTACAAGCCCAATAAGGGGCAGAGCGCCCGCGTCGAGTACCGGGCCATCGACTCGGCAGCGAATCCGTACCTCGCGTACTCCCTCATGCTGGCCGCCGGGCTCAAGGGAATCGAAGAGGGCTACGAGCTTCCCCCCGAGGCCGAGGACAATGTGTGGGGCCTGAGCGACACCGAGCGGCGCGCTCTGGGCTACCGGCAGCTTCCAGCGAGCCTGGACCACGCGATCCAGTACATGGAGGAGTCCGAGTTGGTTGCCGAGACGCTGGGCGAGCACGTGTTCAACTATGTGCTGCTGAACAAGCGCCAGGAGTGGAAGGATTACCGCTCGCAGGTCACTCCCTTCGAGCTCGACAAGAACCTCGAGATGCTCTAACGGTCGGGAGACGAGACCGGATGGCACGGGAACAGCTGACCCTGACCGAGCTCGCCCGGGTAGGCTTCGTCGAGCTGCGAGAGGTGCGTTTCCGGCTGGACGAGGTCGGTGACCTGGGCGGACCCGAATCGGCCGCCCTGCTGCCGCTGCTCGGCAAGACGGCCAACCCGGATGCCGCCCTCGCGGCCCTCGTGTCTCTGCTGCGCCAGGCACCGCACGAGGTGCGGGCGTTGCTGCTGCACCCGGAGGCGACCCAGCGGCTGTTGCGAGTCGTCGGCGCGTCGAGCGGACTGACCGAGTTCTTCCTGCGTCATCCGGAGGAATTGACGGTTCTCGCCCAGCCGCTCACGGCCCTTCCCGACCTGCCGGAACTGATCGAGGACCTGCTGGATTCGGTCGGTACCCGAGACGGTTTCGCCAGCCTCGTCGACGATGAGGGCTGGGTCGCCCTGCGGGTGCGCTACCGGCGCCGACTGGCGCAGCTGGCCGCCTACGACCTCGAGCAGGCCGACCCGGTCGCGGGCCTGGACGCCGTCGCCCGCACGCTCGCCGACCTGGCGGCCGCCGCGCTGGAGGCCTCCCTGGCCGTCGCGCGGAGCATGTCCACCGGCCTGGTCGCGGGGCGAGGCGTATTCCCGGAGGAAGAGGTGCGCGCCACTCGGCTCGCGGTGATCGGCATGGGCAAAGCCGGCGCCGCCGAACTGAACTACGTCAGCGATGTCGACGTGATCTTCGTCGCCGAGGGTGACCCGGCCGCCGGCCTGGAAGCACCGCGCGCGGTCGATATCGCCACCCGGCTCGCGATCCTGCTGATGCGGGGACTGAATCAGCCCGCCGTCGAACCCGAGCTCTGGGAAGTGGACCCGAACCTCCGTCCCGAGGGCAAGTCCGGCGCCCTGGTGCGATCCCTCGAGTCTCACCTGGCCTACTACGACCGTTGGGCGAAGAGCTGGGAGTTCCAGGCGCTGCTGAAGGCCAGACCACTGGCGGGCGACCTCGAGCTCGGGGGTCGGTATGTGGCGGCGGTGTCCCCAAAGGTGTGGACCAGTGCCAGCCGGGAGAATTTCGTCGAGTCCGTGCAGCGGATGCGCGAGCGCGTCACCAAGAACATACCGGAGGACGAAGTCGCCGTGCAGTTGAAGCTCGGCCCCGGCGGCCTTCGCGACATCGAGTTCACCGTGCAGCTTCTGCAGCTCGTGCACGGTCAGGCGGATCCGGCGGTTCGGCAGGCCGGCACCCTGCCAGCGCTGTCCGCGCTGGCCGAGAGCGGATACGTCGGGCGCGCTGAAGCGGCCGAGTTCGCTCAGGAGTACCGCATCCTGAGGCTGATGGAGCACCGTTTGCAGCTGGAGAAGCTCCGGCGCACCCACCTTGTCCCGCGCGACGAGTCGAGCCTGCGCGTCCTCGCCCGGGCGACCGGGCTCGCGCCGAACGCCGCCCAGTTGAGCGTCCGGTGGCTGAACACCAAGCACCGGGTGCGCGGCCTGCATGAGCGCCTGTTCTACCGCCCACTTCTGTCCGCGGTGGCCGCGCTCCCGGCGGACGGGCTGGGCCTCACCAGCGCCCAGGCCGAGGCCCGGCTGGCCGCCATCGGATTCCGCAACACTAAGGGGGCCCTCGGTCACATCGCGGCCCTCACCGGCGGGGTGTCCCGACGGGCCACGATTCAGCGCAATCTCCTGCCTGTGTTGCTGCAATGGTTCTCCGAGGGAGCCGACCCCGACTACGGGCTGCTCGCGTTCCGGCGCCTGAGCGACAGTCTCGGTACGACCTACTGGTTCCTGCGCATGCTCCGCGACTCATCCGGGGCCGCCGAGCGACTCACCCGGGTGCTGTCCTCATCCCGTTTCGTCGGCGAGCTCCTGGAGACGATTCCCGAATCCGTGGCCTGGCTGGAAGACGAGGACGACTTGCGGCCCCGCAGCGCGGCCACCCTCCGTGAGGAGGCCCGCGCCGTGCTGGCACGGCACGAGAGCCCGGATGCGGCCGCCTCGATCCTGCGCACTGCCCGGCGCCGCGAAATGCTGCGGCTGGCGTTCTCGGCGATTCTGGGCCAGGTCAGCATCGACGAGCTGGCGACGGGGCTCACCGACGTCACCGCAACCATCATCGAGGGGGTGCTTGCCGCCATCCGTGGCACCACGCTTGACGGTGCGGAAGACGGTCAGGACGCCGACGGGATCGAATTTGCCGTGATCGGCATGGGCCGGTTCGGCGGCTCGGAACTGGGGTTCGGCTCGGATGCCGACGTGATGTACGTCTTCCGCCCGGGCACCCTCATCGGCGAGGCAGCCCACGACCGGGCGAAGTTCATCGTCAAGGAGTTGTCGCGGCTCACCGATGACAACCGCCTGCCTCTGGACCTGGACATCGGGTTGCGCCCTGAGGGGAAGAACGGTTCCGTCGCCAGGTCCCTCGAGTCCTACGAGGCCTATTACCGGCGTTGGTCGCTCACCTGGGAGGCACAGGCGCTGTTGCGGGGGAGAGGAGTCGCCGGCGACGCCCGGCTCCTGGCCGACTTCGAGGCCGTTGCCGACGAGGTACGGTATCCGTCATCGATCAGCGAACAGGCGATCCGTGAGGTCAAGCGGATCAAGGCCAGAGTCGAAAACGAACGGCTGCCGCAGGGCGCCGATCCCAACCGGCACCTCAAGCTCGGCCGAGGGTCGCTGAGCGACGTGGAGTGGTTCGTGCAGCTGCTTCAGCTGCAGCATGCGGCCGATAGCGCCAAGCTGCGCACCTCGTCGACGCTCGGCGCCCTCCGCGCGGCCGTCGCCGCGGGTCTGGTCAACGAGACGGATGCCGAAACTCTCACCACCGCGTGGCTCTTCGCGTCGCGCTGCCGGTCCGCGATCACCCTCTGGACCAACAAGACCGCGGATGTCCTCCCGACCGACCGCGTGCAGCTCGAGGGCGTCGCCCGGGTGATGGAATACCCGCCGGGCTCTGCCAACCAGCTCGAGGAGGAATACCTCTCGGTGACCCGCCGCGCCCGCGCGGTGTTCGAGAGACTGTTCTACGGGCCGGTGGAGCGCGCCGGCCCCTTCGGCGGGTAGGTCCGGTATAGGCAGGAGGACCGCATCCCATAGGGGATGCGGTCCTCCTGCCTATACCCGGCCGGTTGCCGGGGCTACGGTCTAGACGCCGTAGTAGAGCTCGAACTCGAACGGGTGCGGACGCTGCGCGAGCGGCTTGATTTCCATCTCACGCTTGTAGTCGATCCAGGTTTCGATCAGTTCGGGCGTGAAGACATTGCCGGCAAGCAGGAAGTCGTGATCGTTCTCGAGGGCTACGAGGGCCTCGCCGAGCGACGCGGGAACCTGCGGAATGTTCTTGGCCTCTTCGGGCGGCAGCTCGTAGAGGTCCTTGTCGACCGGCTCGTGCGGTTCGATCCGGTTCTTGATACCGTCCAGGCCGGCCATCAGTTGGGCGGCGAAGGCGAGATACGGGTTGCCCGACGCATCGGGAGCGCGGAACTCGATGCGTTTCGCCTTCGGGTTGGTGCCCGTGATCGGGATCCGGATGGACGCCGAACGGTTGCCCGCCGAGTAGACGAGGTTGACGGGAGCTTCGAACCCCGGCACCAGACGGTGGTAGGAGTTGACGCTCGGGTTGGTGAAGGCGAGTACGGCCGGTGCGTGCTTGAGCAGACCACCGATGTACCAGCGGGCGACGTCGGACAGTCCGCCGTAGCCGGACTCGTCGTAGAAAAGGGGCTTGCCGTCGGCCCACAGTGACTGGTGCGTGTGCATGCCGGAGCCGTTGTCGCCGAACAGCGGCTTCGGCATGAAGGTGGCCGTCTTTCCCCACTCGGCCGAGGTGTTCTTGACGATGTACTTGAACTTGAGCAGATCGTCGGCTGCGTGCACCATCGTGTCGAAGCGGTAGTTGATCTCGCCCTGGCCGCCGGTGCCGACCTCGTGGTGGCTGCGTTCCAGGTTGAGTCCGGCGTCAATCAGCTTGAGGCAGATGTCGTCGCGCAGGTCGGCGTGCTGGTCGACCGGGCTGACGGGGAAGTAGCCGCCCTTAAAAGGCGTCTTGTTGGCGAGGTTTCCGCCGACCTCTTCCTTGCCCGAGTTCCAGGCACCCTCGCTGGAGTCCACGGAGTAGAAGCTGGAGTGCTGGTTCACTTCGTAGCGAACATCGTCGAAGATGTAGAACTCGGCCTCCGGAGCGAAAAAAGCGGTGTCCGCGATCCCGGTCGAAGCCAGGTACTTCTCGGCCTTCTTGGCAACCTGACGCGGGTCCTTCGAGTAGATCTCGCCGTTGCGCGGGTTGTAGATATCGAAGAGCATGATGAGAGTGCGCTCGGTGCGGAACGCGTCGATGTAGGCCGTGGTCACGTCCGGGATCAGCTGCATGTCGGATTCGTGGATCGACGCGAAACCGCGGATCGACGAACCGTCGAACATCTGCCCGACCGTGAAGAACTCCTCATCGACGGTCGACGCGGGGATGTTGAAGTGCTGCTGAACACCCGGCAAGTCGGTGAAACGGATGTCAAGGAACTTGACGTCCGTGTCTTTGATGAACTTGAGCACTTCTGACGAATCGCGGAACATGCGGTTTTTTCTCCAAACGACGTGGGCATAGAACGTGTAAGTCGCGCGCTGCGGCTCCTTTGAGGCTACTGGGATGCCATTACCCGGCGGTGACGCTTATGTTTCACACATGTTACAGCGGGGCCCGCTCGGTAGACTCAGCCCGTGTCTGCCGCAGCCTCGAATTCGACCACTTTTGGACAACTTCCACCGAGCCGTTGGCCGGGGGAGCGCCTCGGCCTGCCGAACGAGGGAACTCGGTCCGTGGGGCGCGTCGGCCGCCGGATTGGCGCCCTCGCGCTGGACTGGGCCCTGGCCTACGGGGCGGCGGCACTGTTCTTCAGCACGAGCGGCGTGGTCAACGGCTTCGCTGTGACCGCCATTTTCGTGGGGCTCCAGATCGTGTTCATCCCGACCATCGGCGGCAGCATCGGCCACCGTCTGGTCGGGCTCCGGGTCGTTCCGCTCCAGCCGGGTTGGGTCGGGTTGTGGCGCCCCGTTGTGCGGTCCCTGCTGCTCGGGCTAGCGGTCCCCGCTCTGGTCTGGGACTCGGACCAGCGCGGTTTCCATGACAAGGTCGCAGGAACGGTGCTCATCCGCTCCTAGCCTGAGCCGCGCGGCGAAGTACCTAGTTCCCGCGCTGCGGACGCGCCTTTATCGGGTCGACGCCCTTGGGGATCGGCAGTTTCTTGATCATGGAGTTCAACCGGTTGTTCACGGCGAGCACCTCGGCCTTGGTCAGGGTGGACTTGATCCGGGTGAGGCGCCGGGCCAGTTTGTGCAGCGGCACGGCATCGGCGTCGGGGCCGACGCTGATGATGGTGACGGCGATGCTGCCGCCGAGCCTGGTCACCATCCGGCGCTCTTCCTCGAGCATGCGGGCCGTTCGGGTGCGCGGCCCTTCACTGATCAGCACCACGCCGCCGCGGCCGACAGCCCGGTACACGGCATCCTGAGTCTTGCCGTTGACGGCGACGGGCATCTCACTCCCCACCCAGCCGCGCTTCAACGAACCGCGCAGCACCGCGCCGACGGCGCCGGGCTGCCCTTCGATCTGCGTGTATGCGGCCTTCTCGGCCCTCTGGCCCAGGATGATGAGCATGGCGAGGATGCCGGTGAGCAGACCCGAAATCGTCCACAGGACGATGTTGAGGATGCTCCCGGGGGACAGGATAAGGGCCAGTCCCAGCGCGACCGCGACGGGCACCACGAAGCCGAGAACCATGAACAGCACGATCTTCTTGTCGTAGCGGCGTGTCATCTGGAACACCTGCCACATTTGCTTCATGCGGCCGGGCTTCTTGGGGGGGCGGGGAGTCTTGTCCTTGCTGCGTGCCATGGTTCCAAGACTACCCAGTCACCCGAATGTCTCGTGACCGATTTTTGATCAGGAGACCGCCTGTGCGAACCCGAGGGACGCGTCCGCCAGATGGCGCAGTTGCGGCGGAACCTCGCGACCGGTCGCCAGCATGGACTGGGCCCAGAGCCGGCCCGCCCGATAGGACGAGCGCACAAGCGGGCCGGAGAGCACACCGAGGAAGCCGATGGCCTCGGCTTCCTCCTTGAGCTCGACGAACTCCTCCGGCTTCACCCAGCGGGCCACGGGCAGATGACGCGCGCTCGGCCGCAGATACTGGGTGATCGTGATGATGTCGGTCCCGGCGTCGTGCAGGTCCTGGAGGGCCTGGCTGACCTCCGAGCGCTCCTCGCCCATTCCCAGGATCAAATTCGATTTCGTGATAAGTCCCGCATTGCGGCCCTGGGTAAGGACGTCCAGGGACCGTTCGTAGCGGAATGCCGGCCGGATTCGCTTGAAGATTCTCGGGACGGTCTCCACATTGTGGCCGAACACCTCGGGCTGAGCGGAAAAGACCTCGCCGAGGTGGTCCGGGTTGCCGGAGAAGTCCGGGACCAGAATCTCAACGCCGGTTCCGGGACTCTGCTGGTGGATCTGCCGGATGGTCTCCGCGTAGAGCCAGGAGCCCTCGTCGGGCAGGTCGTCGCGGGCGACGCCCGTCACCGTGGCGTAACGCAGATTCATCTTGACGACGGATTCCGCGACGCGGCGCGGCTCATCCGTGTCGTACTCGGCAGGTTTGCCGGTATCGATCTGGCAGAAGTCGCACCGCCTCGTGCACTGTGACCCGCCGATCAGGAAGGTCGCCTCGCGGTCTTCCCAGCATTCAAAGATGTTGGGGCAGCCGGCCTCCTGGCACACGGTGTGCAGGTTTTCGCCCTTCACCAGGTTTTGGAGCTTGCGGTACTCTGGTCCCATCTTCGCCACCGTCTTGATCCAGGCGGGTTTACGTTCGATCGGCGTTTCCATGTTGCGAATCTCAAGGCGGAGCATCTTGCGTCCCTCGGGCGCCGCGCTCATGCCGACACCGCCCAGGCGGTCTCGAACTGGGCCGTGATGGGGGCGATGAGATCGGCCGGGTTCACGTCGCGGCCGACCATTCTCGAGATGGTGGTGACGCCGGCATCCTTGATCCCGCAGGCGATGATGTGGTCGTACGGTTCGAGCGAGTTGTTGCAGTTGAGGGCGAAGCCGTGCATGGTCACTCCTTCCGCGACGCGGATTCCGATGGCGGCGATTTTGTCTTCCCGGCCCTCCGGGCCGACCCAGACTCCTGAACGGCCCGAGATTCGGCAGCCGACGATGTCGAAGCCCAGGAGGGCGTCGATGAGGATTCCCTCGAGGAGGCGCACGTAGCCGACGACGTCGACGGGCTCCCGGAGGCGAATGACCGGATACCCGACCAGCTGCCCGGGGCCGTGCCAGGTGATCTTCCCACCGCGGTCGGCGTCGATGACGGGGGTTCCGTTTCGGGGCCGCTCCTCGGGAGCTGTGCGCTTCCCGGCGGTATACACACTCGGATGTTCGAGAAAGATGACGGTGTCCGGCCTCTCCCCGGAGACGACGGAACGGTGGACTGCGCGTTGGAGCTCAAGGCCCTCAACATACGGCACGGAGTTGGCGCTTAGCCCCGCGACGACAAAGTCGAGCATTCCCTCATCCTAAACCCCGGCGTTCCTCCCCACGGGGTCGGCGGCCCGGTTGTCCCCGAAACGAGTCCGGATCGGCCGGGAGGGGAGCGGCGAGGCCAGCATGTCCGGTATGAGAACTCGCGGTCGACGCGTCCGCAATCCGGGGCCCGCGTCCCCGCCCCACTCGGCCGGCGCGGTGCCCGGCGGCGGCCCCGCATTGGTCGCAGGTTACCGCGTTCTGCGGCGCTTGGCGTCCACCGACCGGGCCGACCTGTATGTGGGCGTGGCGCCGTCCCGGTCGACCTCGACCGGGGACGAGGCGCGGGAGTGGGAGCAGGGTTGCTCCACGACATCCGTCGTGCTCAAGGTCTTCCATCCGGGAACGGAGGACGTCTCGATCGAACGGGAGGTCCAAGCCCTGACCACCCTGACGGTCGGACGGCTGACCACGCTCGTCGACGTCGGCACCCTGGCCGATGGCCGCACCTGCCTCGTACTGGAACAGCTCACGGGCGGGTCGCTGAGCTGCTTTCTGGAGGGCCGCAGACACTTGCTTCCCGGGGAGGTGGTCACGATCCTGGCCCCGATCGCGGCCGCATTGGCGGAGCTGCAGGCCATCGGCCTGATCCATCCGGCCGTCAGCCTCGCGAGCATTCTCTTCGACTCCAGCGGGCGCCCGGTCCTGACCGGGCTGGGAGAGCTCCGGGCGCTGCCCGAGGCCGGTCGCGGGCGGCCCGAGGCGCTCGCCCTGGTGCACGGTCGGCTCGCGCAGGTCATCCGGACGGTGCTCGACCACGTCGATCCCGTCGTGCCGGTCCCGTCGGTCCTCCGCGACCTGGAACGGTGGTGCGCGGTGCCGGCCGCTGGCTCGGCGGCCCGCGCCTGGGGCGAGCTCGAGCATCTCCTGTTCGCCTGGGCCGAGGCCGTGCCGGTGAGGCTGGGCCGCAGCCCCGAGGCCGTCAGCGGGCCGCTACCGGCCGTCGACTGGTACCGGAGACCTCTGACTGATGATGTCGTCGGGCGTGCTCCCACGGTGAACGTCCGCCTTGCCGCGGAGGCGTCCCGGGCCAATCGGATGTTCGGCAACCGGGCCTCGCGCGTTCGCACGGCGCTTCGCCGGCTGCGGGAAGGTCACCCGGCCGGTGGGCTGAAGTCGCTGCTGGGCCGGGGGTTCCGCCTCCGCCGTGGGCCGCTGCTCCTCGTGGCCCTCATGACCCTGCTGAGTATGGGACTGGCGCTGGCCGCGGGTGGATCAGCGCACACCGACGGAGCGCGGCCGAAGGCGTCAAAGCCGGCCGAGTTGACCACGGCTGACGGCGACCCAGTAGACAGTGACGGGTCCCCCCAAGAGGAAGCCGTGGTGACCGGTGACGACCCGG
Source organism: Cryobacterium sp. TMT2-15-1 (assembly GCF_004402345.1). Lineage (NCBI taxonomy): Bacteria > Bacillati > Actinomycetota > Actinomycetes > Micrococcales > Microbacteriaceae > Cryobacterium > Cryobacterium sp. TMT2-15-1. Next base: position 45,319 of record NZ_SOGD01000027.1, read on the forward strand.
TGGTTGCGCTTCCGGCCCTGCTGCGGGTCCGGAACGGGTGCCTGGCGAAGGTCTCGGTGGTCTGCCTCGATGCCGTGTACCAGGCGCAATCGGCGGCTCTGGCGGCCGACAGCTACACCCTGCGCATGATTCAACAGGGCGGCGGGGCCGCCGAACACGAGGATTTGTCGTCGTGGGCGGCGGTTCTGGTGGAGCGAATGGGGGATGTCGCACTCGTGTCGCTTCAGGCCCCGGATGCGGAACGACAACCGGCCTCGGTCCTTGTGGTCAAGGGCGAGGCCGGCTGGCGAATCAGGGATATTTTCGACTACTAGTCGAGGTCCGGTCTCACGGACGACATCGACTAGATACCGAGGTTTGCTTCGAAGGCACCTGCCTCGAGACGCTGCTTCATGGTGACGAGGAAGCGTGAAGCATCCGCGCCGTCAATGATGCGGTGATCATAGGACAGAGCCAGAAACACGGTCGAGCGGATCGCGATCGCGTCGAGGCCACCCTGGCTGACGACGATGGGCTTCTTGTAGACAACCCCGGTGCCGAGGATGGCGCTCTGCGGCAGGAAGACGACCGGGGTGTCGAAGAGCGCACCGCGCGAACCGGTGTTGGTCAGCGTGAACGTTCCACCAGACAGCTCGTCGGGCTTGAGCTTGTTGTCGCGGGTGCGCTGGGCGAGGTCGGCGATCTGAGCGGCGAATCCGGCCAGATCGAGGTCGCCCGCGTTGCGCACGACCGGGGTCAGCAGGCCGCGTTCGGTGTCGACCGCAATGCTGATGTTCTCCTGGTTCGGGTACACGATCGTGTCGCCGTCGATGGTGGCGTTGATGATCGGGTTGGCCTGCAGTGCCTCGGCTGCAGCGAGAGCGAAGAACGGCAGAAAGGACAACTTGTTGCCCGTCTTGGCGTGAAAATCGGCTTTCACCTGATCGCGAAGAATCGCGACCCGAGTGACGTCGACCTCGACCACCGTTGTCAACTGAGCCGATGACTGCATCGAGATGACGGCGCGCTCGGCGACGACCTTGCGCAGACGCGACATGGGCTCGGTGGTCCCACGCAGGGCGGAGACCTCCACGGCCGGAGCTGTTGCTGCAGCAGTCCCGACGGGAGCGCTGGCCTGCGCGAGCGCGATGTCCTCCTTGCGGATGCGTCCACCGACACCGGTTCCGACTACGCGGGACAGATCGACACCGGCCTCGTTCGCGAGTTTGCGGACGATGGGGGTGACGTAGCCGGATGTTCCCGCGTGCGATCCGCGGGAGACGGCCGGCTCCGACGCGACCACGGGGGCAGCGGCAGGTGCCGGGACGGCGACAGGAGCAGCGGCAGGTGCCGGGGCGGCAACGGGTGCCGCGACCGGTGCGGGCGCGAACACCGGTGCGGGTGCCGCGACGGGCTCGGGAGCGGCGACCGGTGCGGGTGCCGCCACGGGTGCCGGTGCCGCCA
>NZ_SOGD01000054.1:0-26615 GCF_004402345.1 Cryobacterium sp. TMT2-15-1
CGGCAACCTACTTGACACCATCCGACAACTAGCCCAGCTTCAGCAGGACCTACTACCTCTGGAGCAGGCGATGATCGCCGACCCGACCCTCGCCCCGCCCCTCGGAGAAGGGCCACAGATGCCACTGGAGGGCCCGCCACACGATATCACCCAGTATCTCGCCGAGGAGCAGACCCTGGGCCGGGTTCGCGCCGAGTGTGACCCAACACTCGCCGCGATCACGCTGCTGGCGATGTTGTTCGGGCTGGCCGTTCATCCAGTGTTGGGCAAGGATCTCGCGGAATCGGAGCTCCTGAGCGCTTCCGTTCGTTACTTCGTAGACGGAGTCGGCGCCTCGGCCACATAACCCAAACTCACCGGGTTGGCGTCGACATGTACTGAACTCTGCAACTTCCAGCTTGGGGCCTGCAACAGCCGTGGACCCTGTTCAACATTGCCTTTACCGTTCGCGGCCAACGTTCGGCTTGCGAGACAGGGCCGGGAGCCCCAGGAGCTTCGCCTCCCGCGGTCGAATCCGCGTCCGTTCACCATCCCCCGTGCGGTTCAGACCAAAACTCTCAAATTCTACTCATCAGTCCGACCGGTCGGTCGGTTTCCGTGCTATCGTCACCTCATGAGCAACAGGGAACACATTCTGCAGACCGCTCGACGATTCGCGATCGAGACCGGGTCGGTGCCGTCGATGGATGCCATCGCTCATCAGGCAGGGGTGTCGAAGGGGGGACTGATGCACCACTTCAAGTCACGCGCTGCCCTGGTGGAGGGTATTGCGGTGCAGGCAATTCAGGATATGGATCAGGAACTGACCGCGGCCGCCGGGCGTGGCAACGTGATCGAGACCTGGTTGCGGCTCTCATCATCCCGTGAAGAGGCCGCTCTCTATCGGGCGATGTTGATCCTGCTCACTGATCGCCCTTCGATGACCGACACGCTTATGCAGCAAGCCGCGGCGGCAACCGAACGGTGGGAACAACTCTTCGCCATTGAAACAGGGGACCCGACCGCAGCCTCGGTCATCCGTCTCCTGGGTGATGGAATGCTGCTCAACAGCATCACGGACGACTACTCTGCACCCAGCGTTGATGCGATCTTGCAGTGGCTGGATCGCAGGTCCACCAGGTGATTAATGGTGGCCTCCTCGTCGGCATCGCCGGCCTCGCCCTAGCTGATTCGCTCAACCCAGCGACTATCGCCGTCATCACCCTGATCCTGCTGACCGTCAGCCACAGGCCTGTCGGTTCAGCAATAACGTTCGTCCTAGGCGCGATGAGCACGGTCTTCACCCTCGGCATGGTCATCTTCCTCGGCGCCAATGCCGCCGCCGACGCCGTAGGCGAAGGGCTCATCTGGCTTCGCCGCGGAGTGTTCCTCATCGCAGCCATCGCTCTCGCCGTCGCCGGGCTCCGCCGCTTCAAGGACCGGGAAAGGAAAGGCATCGACCTGCCGTCCTGGTTCGGGGTGTGGACAGCATTCCCGCTCGGCATCCTCGTTACTGGAGCTGACCTGCCGAACGCGTTCCCCTACTTCATCGCCATCGAACGGATGGTCGCCGCGGACATCGACATTCCCGTAGGCCTGTTCGTACTCGCCGGCTACGCCCTCGTGTACTGCATCCCATGCCTTATTCTGCTCGCCCTCGGCTTGGCACACGGCGACAAAGTTAGGTCACGCCTACGAAAAGTGCTAGATCGGTTCTCGACGGGAACCATCAAACGCTCTATCCCAGCAGCGATCGCCCTGTTCGTCCTCGCCACCGCAGTCATCACTATCGTTCTCTGGCCCTGAGCACCCTGCGCGAGACGAGAACGGTGTGGATCCCCCACCGCGCATCACTGAGCGAAGTTGAGCAGCTTGGACGGGGTGCAGTTTAAACCGGATTGTGGTGGTGAATTCGCCGAGCACTGTTTCACCGCTGTAGTTGTACAAATTTTCACCTCACCTAACCTCATTCTTCCCGACATTGTCTTGATTGCCCGGTCAGGGTTCCCGAAGGGCACTACCCCGAAACTTCGGGACCTCGGCGAATTGGCGCTGAATCTGCGTCTGTGGACGTCCGCCTTACGCGCGACCGGCGCCCCCTGAAGAATCGTCCCCGCGATCTTTGAAGCCTTCGGGGAGTTCTGCCGGGCTGAGAGTAAGAGTGCCCGTGCTGTCGGGCTCAGGTTCAGCAAAACTTGAACAGCCGGTCAAGAGCAACAGTGACGCGGCCACCGCGAAAAGGAACCGATTAATCTGGTTGCCCCAGGTCGATTGGTGTCGACACTACTAGCGCCTCACACCGGCCCGCATCCCCAGGATCACGACTTGGTGACGAGGGGCTCGACAGTACAGACCACGTGGGAGGCTCTGCGTACGAGACGTCGAATCCCAGTAGTCATGAGGGGGATGTCGGCGGTTTCGCTCTTCCCGACGCATCCGCAGTTCCCGGACGACTCGTTCACGCAGGGTCGCCGTTCGGATGAAAACGCTAGAAAGCTTCTGTCCAATAACATTCAACGAAGAGGATGAAATGGCTGCCGCAACGTCGACACGAAAACGGGTGACGGGTCTCGGCGCTGCGTTTCTTTTGACACTGGCGTTGCCCGGCTGCTCGGTTTTCTATGCGTGCCCGGCAATCGCGTGGAACAACACCGTAGAGGTCAAGCTCGAAGGCCAAAGACAAGACGTCAGCGTCGTGGAGTTGTGTTCAGACGGCGTGTGTTCGGTACCCGCACCGGTCCTGCAGCAGTCAGACGACCCCGTCCGCCTTGAAACCCTCGATCCCCAGCAACTCGAGACTTTTACGCCAGAGCCTTCAGTGACTCGAATTTCCTATTTCGCTACCAAGATCGATGACAGCACCTGGAATATCTCGATAGAAATGGCGGCTCCGGACAAAGCGTCCCTGCGTGCCCTCTCGGAAAGCGGAGAGGTCCTCGCTGAGCGGGACGTTTCACTCAATTGGGTTCGCGTGGGCGGTACGCAACGATGCGGCGGACCTGCCGAGGCCGGCCCAATTAGCCTCACCATTCCATCCTGAAGGCGCTAACGTCACCCAAGTCATGAGCGCGCCCGCACAGGGTTCCTCAATGGCATCCCGGGTGAGGCGCCGAGCCTATGCGACCACGGTCAAGGGGCCCTCATCAGGGGTGGGAACCTCAAAGTGATCGAAGTAAGCGGCCGCCAGCTCATCGGGTAGCTGGACGTCATTCGGCTCCTGGCCCGCCCGCGCGCGGACACGAGCCAAGGCCACCTTCCGCGGAGTCGCCAGATAGATCGTCTCCGGCTCGACTCCCAGCGGCCGGAGGATGGCGCGGTAGTCCTCGCGCATGCGTCGGGACCAGAAGGAGTAGTCCAGCACCACATCGGTCTGTTTCATCACAAGGTCGAGAAGTCTCTGTCGCAGGTGGCTTTCGATCTCGAGCCGGACTTCCTCGGCCAAGGGTTGGGATTGAATACCCCGCAGCCAGGCTTCCTCGTCGAAGGACAGCCGCGCCATGCCGCCAGACTCAAGCTCGTGTGCAACCGTGGACTTGCCTGAACCGGCTGGGCCACACATGAAGACGACACGGGTCATGCCGACGATCGCATTCCGCCCAACCCATCAGAATTTCCTCCCTGAGCCTGGATTTGTGACGAGGTATCAAACAGTGCTGACATCACCCAACGCGGCTTCGAGATTCCGGTCGATTCCGTGGGCGAGCATCCGCTGGTAGGTCACATCGCCATCAGCCGCCACTGAGCGGATGATGTCGAGTTGCCTCTGTACTCGTTGACGGATGAGTTCCAGAACAGCGTTGGCAGAACCATCCCACTCATAGGCCCGAAGGAAGGACTCGAGGCGTGCCCGCCGCTCGCCGAAGGCAGTGAATCCTTCCTCCAGCACGAGCTGTCGAGCGTGGAGCGGCACCCAGGAGAATGCGACCCAGGCAAGGTCCCCGGCGTACGTGGTCGGGCCGGCCATGTCCCAGTCCACGAAACCCACCAGTCCGTCTTCATTCCAGACTGAGTTGTAGGGCGCCGCGTCGTTGTGACCGATGATCAGGCCAGGCTCCCATACTTGGCCTTCGCGCCAGGTCGAGCCTGCGGGCGGGACAAAGTCGGCGACTGCTGAGTGGTAGCGCCTGAGCCAGTCGCCGACGTCCAGGAGCGCCTCTTCGCTGTGCGTCCAACGCGGCCACGGGCGGACGTTACCGACGGTCGCACCCTCGAGAAAGCTAACGACAGTCCGACCCTGTGCGTCGGTCCCAAGCGGGCGCGGTGCCCCGATAAACCCTTTGTCGGCCAGATGTTGCAAGAGGGCATTCACGGCCGGGGTCCACGTGCCAGGAACGCGGCGCACGGTTCCATCGATGAGAAGCGCGCCGCCATCGAATCCGCCATCCAGCTTCTCACTCACGTCGCCAAGCTTCGCATGACACTGCAGGCTTCCCAATCCCGCAGAGGGTTCGACGAAAAGGCCTACGAGCTGCACCAGCTCCGCACCGAAGTCGCCACCCTCCGGGACAAGGTGGAGTCCCTCACCCCCGAGGTTGAGTGAGGCCGGGCCGGTTCGGACTCACTTCCAGTGACACTTGCTGGGGCTCCTGCGGACGGTCGCTCACCCAGACCTGGTAGTGGTACTCACCGCGAACACCGTACAAGGTGCATACCCCCGTTTCGGAGACCGCGGTCGGCGGCCGCTGGCAGGTGCCCTCCACCGAGAATCTGAGGCCCGCGCCCGTCGCCATGCGCTCCAAGTCGTGGACGCTAACTGGGGTGTCCGTCACCCACCGCCGGGAGATGCTCGGGCACGGGTTCGTGCTCATACACAGAAACTGTTCGCGGCGAACCATGTCGTTCACCTGCTCCCAGTCGGCGGGGACAGCCAGCTGCGCGGCCTGCTCCACGAGGACTTCGGTGACCCGGTTTTCCAGGGCGAACACGACGAGAAGCGCGGCGACACCCAAGGCCATCAGCCCGGCCGCGACGGCACCCAGAACCTTCACACCATCCCCCAATGAACTCGGCCCCGCCGTGACTGCAGCGTAGCGCGCAGGATACGCCGTTGGCACTACTTCGCGGGCCCACGCTGCCGGGCGGGAGGCGCAGCCGACGCGGCCGTGCACGGCTCACCCCGCAGGTAGGGGCAGGGCAGCACCGCCCGCTAACCCTCCCCCTTGCGGGCGGGGAGCCGCGGTACCATCGATGACATGATTACCACCGCTTGACTTCGCCTTCGGCGTTGACGCCGTGCTGATGTGGGCATCCCCCACGCAACAACATCCGGCCGACTTGTGGTTTGATCAACAACGTGCACCATTCCGTTTCGAACCGACACCGTCCGAGCCCCGTCGCATGGTTGTCCTTCGCGGTGTTCGGCACGCTCACTGGTTGCGCGGGAGCAATCCCGGCGTCGGACGCGGTGTCACAAGTGTCGGCGCGCAAGGCAGTCGCTGACGTCTCTCGGGGTCTCTACCGTGGGGCGACGGACGTGATCGATGACTATGCCCGCTGGGCTGACACCGACACCGAGAAATCGACCGTAGTCGAGTTGATCGGCTACGAACCATATCCCGGCGCGATCCACGGCGAACCAGTTGGAGCGCTGCAGTTTCGTGCGACGATACAGCCCACCCCGAACGAAGGGCCGCACGTCGCTTGCTTTGAGTCGCAGTTCGATTTCTGGGGCGTCGCGACCGAGGAGCCCGGCGAATGGAACGACGACACAGCGGTCGCCCACGACATCGCTTGCCCGCCGGACGCAAAGCGCATCCCCCCTCCGGTCGACACCCGCTTGGTTAACGTTGTTCCCGACGGAGCGGAGGCTCTCGTCGTCGAGGTGCTGACAAACGCGCCGTCCGCGGCATCCGCTGACGACGTAGTCGCCGAGATCGCCAAGCGGATGCCGCAGCCGACCGGTGAGCGTGAGGTCGCGTTCGATCCCGAGGCGACGGTAGTCGACGGCGACATCGGCTTCGCGATGGGCGATGGGGACGACTGCCTCCTCGTGAAACGAGACGTCGACGGCGTGCAGGTGTTGCAGGTGCCCAAGATTCTGCTTCAGCCCGGAGAGCTCGGGTGCGCAGCCGGCACGGCGCTCCAGCCGGGCGACCAGCTACGGTCCCCCCACTGACCCAGAATCTGGGCGCTCGGCAATCGGCCCGATTGGCCGCGGATCCGTCCCGCAGGGGTTCCCCATAGGGGGCGACAGCGGCCGTTCATTTCCTGGAGCGGCGTTCAGCCCGAGGGCGGCGGGACCGAGGCGCCGCCGCGCAGCGCCACCCGGAGGTTCAGCTCGTCGCCGGCCTGGAGCTGGCGGCTGGTGAGCGGGTTGAGGAAGCCGAGGTCGTCGTCCGTGATGCCGAAGCGGTCGGCGATGTCGTTGAGCGTGTCGCCGGCGACCGCACGGTAGGAGAGCGGGGCACCATCGGCTGAAGCGGTGGAACCGCCGGCGCCGAACCGGGCGCCGGTATCGACGGCGAGCAGCCCGGGGCGGGTGTCCGGCGCGTCCCAGGTGATCGTGCCGACCGCCCGGGGTGTGGGCACGCAGCCGTCAGGATCGGTCGTGGTCGGGGCGGTCTCCGTGATGACGGCGGTCAGGTAGTAGCTGGGGTCGCCCCGGGACAAGTCCCTGGGGCCCATGCTCAGCCCAGGCTGATCGGCGTCCGTGGAGAGGTTGCCGAACGAGAAGCTGTGCATGTCGGCCAGGCAGATCGTGGTCTCCGACCAGGGGCTGAAGGATAGTTGCAAGCCTCCGGGGACGTCCGAGTGGATGTCCTTCAGTGCGACGTCGAATCCGCCCCCACCCGCCGTGACGACGACGGTTCCGGAGATGGTGTTGTCTCCCGAGGCCGACGTAAGCTCGGCCGTGCCGATGACACCGTCGGGGATGACAACGTCGGCCGCACGGTCGGGCGGGGCCGGCGCATCCGTGTGGGCGGCCGTGTCGACCGCTGGAGTCTCAGTTGGCGAGCAAGCCACCAGTCCGAGCACCAGAGCGATGCTCCCCAGAACGGATGTCGCCAGTCGTGGCATCAGGTCCCCTCCCCGCCGAGCCCAGCATGGCAGTCGGCCGCATCGCCGGTCCAGCCCCGGGACCGACTGACGAGGTGGCTCGACCGACGTCGCTACCGGACGCACCGAACCTGCCCGTCGGCGGTTCCCATGCCGGACCCCGGGCGCGAGCCTGAGCCACTCCCTTATCTCGCTCCTGGTGAGGCTGATGACCGGCAAACGACCTGTCTTGCCGATGAAGCATTCACGACTCTCAAGCCGGCCACCTCGCCTCAGCGCTCGTCGCTGCCGAGGTCAATGCGTTTCGCGATATCCGAAACGTCGTCAAGGCGCCCGGAAGCAACGTCCATGATGAATTCGTAGGCCTCATCATTGGACCAGGTCAAGCGTCTTCCGTTCATACCAAGGAAGGTGATCAGCGCAGCGAGACTCAGCCTCTTATTGCCGTCAATCAAGCCGTGGGCGCGGGCCACGGAGTGCGTCAGCGCCGCGGCCTTCTCGTTGAGACTGCCGTAGGCATCCGTTTCGAACGCGCTCGCGCGCGGACGGGCCAGCGCCGACTCGAGCAGCCCCTGGTCACGGACCGGCATGTCTCCCCCGAGGGCCCGCTGCCCGACGTAGAGGAGGTCCGCGTAGGTGAGATAGATCACTTTCCGAGGCGTTCAAGCGCTTCGGCGTAGCGCGGAAGCTCCTCGTCTAGGACACTGCTCAGCAGATCCTGGCGACTGTGGTTCTCGACGTATTCACGCACCGCCTGCTTGGCGACCTCCTGCATGGACCGTCTCTCGTATTCGGCACGGCGACGCAGGGCTTCTGCCTCCGCATCAGTCAAGCGAAGGGTCATAGGCATGGACTCACGGTATCACCGGTGACACCTTTGCCGAAAGTGTTCCGATAAGGGTTCCCTGTCGAAAACTGCCCACAGGCTCCAAGTGCTCGTCATTCGTTGTGCTTTACTCGTGACATGGCAGCACGGTTGTTGTTAGTGGTCGGCATTGCGGCATCCGTCATTGGACTGTTTGGGACTGTGCTTTATTTCTTCCAGCCCTGGCGCACATGCCCTTACGACGATTCGCCGGCAGCGTGCGCCATGCTCCCCGGCGATGCGGCGGTGATGGCGGCAGCATTCGCTCTCCTGTGTGTCGGCGTCGTGACCGTAGTCATCGCGCTCATCGTTCGAACCCAGACCCAGAGCCGAAGCTCGCTCTGACCTGGGCCCGTGTGATTGTGATTGCGCTCGTGAGCGTCGCCCGATAGACCTTCCCAAATGGCACCCCGTCGTTCAACGTCGACTCGAAGCCTTGGCGGCGAATTCCGTGCCAATGAAGCGTTCGTCTTACGAGCTGCTCCGGAGGTTCCCTCCTGGCCAAGCAATCGACGGCGTAATTCCCCGAACGATCTCGCGGTCGTAGGCTCGCGCTAAGTAGAGCACTCAGGTGTCCGCGAATCGAGGGGTGGTCGAAATGGAATTCAGTGCTCTTCTTTGGTGGAACTTCTGGGTGGTAGTCCAGGTTCTCGTTGTGGTTGGGGTCGTCGTGGCTCTGGGGCTTTTCATCCGCTGGGGGCGGCGCAAGAGCGCCATTCTTGAGGCGAGCCAACCAACGGAAGGTCACGGGCCCGCTGCCGGTAAGTAGCGGGTGCAAGTCCCCCGCAGGAGGTTCCTTTCTGACAGTGACCAGGTGGGGCCACAGCTTCTTCGATAGGAGCTTCGCACCGTCCGACCGCAGCTCCCCCGCAGGTGAGACATGGCGGTACAAGGTCTGCCGGGTGATCCCGAGCTCCTTGCAGAGGTCGCCAACCTTCGTTTCCTTCTGACCCATCGCGGCCATGGCCAGGCGGACCTTGGCCGGCGTCATCTTGAACGGCCGCCCGCCCGTCCTCCCCCGTGCTCGAGCTGCGGCAAGCCCGGCGATTGTGCGCTCAGAGATGAGCACCCGCTCGAACTCGGAGAGAGCAGCAAAGATTCCGAAGACGAGCTTCCCAGGTGCCGTCGTGGTGTCGATCGCTGCGCCCTCTCCGGTGAGCACCTTGAGGCCGATGCCACGGTCGGTGAGGTCATGCACCGTATGGACCAGATGACGCAGGTCTCGGCCGAGCCGGTCCAGCTTCCAAACCAGGAGCGTGTCACCATGACGCAGCGCCTTCAGACAGGCCGCCAGGTGTGGCCGGTCGTCCTTCTTGCCGGATGCCTGGTCCTCGTAGAGATCCCCTGCACCGACGCCGGCGGCCAGGAGCGCGTCTCGTTGTAGATCAGTGCTCTGCGAACCATCAGCTCTTGACACCCGCATGTATCCGACCAGCATGCTCGACCCCTGTCATTTAAACGTCCGATTGCGCGACAGAGGCGGCTCACCCTCGAGGAAGACAGACGCCGTCACACAACCCGTCATCCAGCCTCCGTATCGCAAACAACGCAGAAACAGTCCAAAATGACGGCTACAGGAGGGCCACCCCTGTCACCTTCCGAACCCGGTATTCTGCGATCGCTTGATGACCCATTGAGCTGAGTTCGCAGACTCAACAGCGGCCCGAGTGTCTCGTATCCCGTGAGGTTTCGCGACGGTCATTCGGCCAGCGCGGCAGTTCGTCGCCGAGCCGATCCGGAATGGCGGGCAGCTCTTGCCACCGATGATGAGTCCTGGCGGTAGAACAGTTGGAGGCTCGAGCTAGGTGTTGGTCCCACCGACGTTGTGAGCGCGGTCGGGGGGAACAACACCTAGCCCTCGGTAGGGGCTTGGTCTTCTAGATGCTGCGGTGGTCGCGTACCGCAAGTTCAAGGGCCTCGAGGCCGGGCGCGAGGGCGGCGTCCACCGCCATCGGATCGGTGATGTTAAGTTGCTGCATCTCGCGGCGACCCTCCGGTGCGGTGTTGATTTCATGTTCGCCAGCCTCGAGCGCAGCGATGAGGTCGGTGATGACGTCGTCGAGCGGTCGACGTCCCCACCCGAGCTCGGCACCGGCGGTCTGTGAGGTCATCATGGCCGTGTCGGTCGCGCCGGGATAGACGGTTGCCACATGCACACCCGTTCCGATCAACTCTCGGCGAAGCGACTCGCCAAACTGCGAAATACCCGCTTTCGTTGCCGCATAGATCGAGTAGAACGGCATACCGACGAGCGCAATCCCACTTGAGATGTTCACAAGGATGCTGCCGCGTTCTTTCCCGCTCTGCCGAAGCGCGGGAAGCAGGGTCTTGGTGAACAGAATCGGAGCAGTGAGATTCAGATCGATCATCGAGTGGACATCCGCGTCGCTTGTCAATTCGAGCCTGCCCGCGCGCACATTCCCGGCATTATTGACGAGAAGATCAACGATGCTCCACGACGAAACCAAGTGCGCGATACGCTCAACAGCGCCAGGCTGAGTTAGGTCTTCAACCAGGACCTGGGTGGTTCCGCCTTCGGCGGCCACGAGCCGCGCAGTTTCTGCGAGAGTATCCAACTGCCGACCGACGAGCAGCAGATGACCACCACGGCGACCAAATTCGAGGGCGAGTGCCCGACCAATGCCCTGCCCCGCGCCCGTGATGATTCCGTGCCTATTGGTGAGGTCCAAATTACTGAGATCCATGGACTGGCTACTTTCCGTTGATTGTGACTGGCTGACGGCAGCGGGTATCTCCGACTACCCTCAGACGTACTTCCACCACAACCAGACACCACCATGCTTTATTCACGATCCAGCGACCGCTTATCCCAATGTCACCGAGGCAACCTGCAGAGTCTCGTTGCTGATCTGACCGAGGCAACCGATAGACAGCCATTTCTCCGGCGGCCGCGTCTTTGGTTGGGGGTCTGGCCAGTAATGGAACGGTACTGAGGCTAAGTCCGCGATGCTCGGCCGCAGCCCCACCGTCTCATATCCCATGGGTGGCGAGTTCAGGTGGTGAGAGCAACACCCTGAGTTCTGTGGGGTGTTGTCGATGGCTCGACCGTTGTCGCGTTTAAGTGTCCGTTTGTCGTTTTGGGAGGGGTGGACGCGGGGCTATCGGTGGCCGTCGCGGCGCAGGGCGCGGGGGTGTCGCGTCCGACTGGGTATCGGTGGTTAAGCGAGCATCAGAAGGTGCTGCCATCACCGGTTCAGGATTTCAGTGTTGCCCGTGTCGGACTCTTGTCGTTGCGAGAGCGAGAAGAGATCGGGTTCCAGCTCGCCCGGGGTCACGGGGTGCGCCGCATCGCAGCGGCTCTGGGCCGGGCGCCGTCAACGATCAGCCGGGAAGTGGCCAGAAACCAGGTCACTGGCCGCTACGTGCCGTCGCTCGCGCAGGAGCAGACCTGGGCACGGGCTCGCCGGCCAAGAGCCCGGAAGCTGGACGGGTTAGCGTTACGGGAACAAGTCACCACGATGCTCACCGATCGGTTCAGCCCGGAACAGGTCGCGGGCCGACTGAAAGTCAAGCATCCGGAGAATCCGGAGATGCAGGTGTCACACGAGACGATCTACCAGGCCCTTTACGTGCAGGGCCGCGGATCGTTGCGCTTGGAAGTTGCCACCGCGTTGCGGTCAGGGCGGGCAACACGGCGACCGCAGAGGCCGGAGGGTCCGCGGCCGCAGAGGTTCCGGGAGATGGTGATGATCTCCGACCGCCCGCCGGAGATCGAGGACCGCGCCGTTCCCGGGCATTGGGAGGGCGACCTGATCATCGGCTCGACCTCGTCGAAGTCCGCGATCGGAACCCTCGTCGAACGGACTACGGGATACGTGATGCTGTTGCATTTGCCCGGGGATCACACCGCTCGCACCGTGGCCGACGCGATGATCGTGGCAATGAATACCCTCCCGGAACAGCTGCGCCGTTCGACCACCTGGGATCAGGGAGCGGAGATGTCTCGACACCAGGAAATCACGATGGCGACCGGGATGCCGATCTACTTTTGCGATCCGAACTCGCCCTGGCAGCGTGGCAGCAACGAGAACACCAACGGGCTCTTGCGCGAGTACTTTCCGAAAGGCACAGACCTGTCACGGCGCTCAGCGAAATTCCCCAGTCCTGCTCATCGAAGCTCCCCAGGTCGCGGGGTTAGGTTATCGGAAGTTTGTGCCCGTTGTCACGCGGCGGAGCTCGTTGGACTGGGCGGCGTGGTTGCGGAGCCGGTAAGAGCCGCCGTCGAGGGTGACGACGACGGATCGGTGCAGGAGCCGGTCGAGCATCGCGGCGGCGACGGTGGTGTCGCCGAGGATCTCGCCCCAGGCGCCGACGGGCCGGTTCGTGGTNTTCATCGATGACGAGCAGCGTTGGGCCCGCGAAGAACCGCATCATCGTGCCCCACTTGCCCTCGATCGCGGCGCGGTGGCAGCGGGCGGCGAGGTCGGCGGCGGAGGTGAAATAGGTGCGGTAGCCGGCCGTCACTGCGGCATGGCCAAGGCCCGTGGCGATGTGTGTTTTCCCGACTCCGGGCGGTCCGATCAGCAGCACGTTGGTCGCGGTCTCGAGGTAGCGGCAGGTGCCGAGCTCGGCGAGCAGGGACCGGTCGATGCCGGAGGCGGCGTCGAGGTCGAAGTCGTCGAGGGTGGCGCCGGTGGGCAGGTTCGCGAAGCGGAACCTCCCCGAGAGCCGGCGGGCGTCGGTCGCGGTGACCTCGATGGCGAGCAGGCGCTCGAGGGCGTGGGTGAGGCTCCAACCCTCGGCCTGGGCCTGGTCCAGGACGCTCGGCAGCGCCTCGGCGGCGTCGGCGAGATTGAGCTCGGTGAGGTGGCCGCGCAGCTGCTGATAGACGCTCGCCGGTGTCGTGGTGGCCATGGCCGGCGGGTTGGTCGAGGGGATTCGGCGGACTCGTGGTCTTGGATTCCACCTGGAACACCGGTCCGCTCACCAGGACCGAACGGTTCCTGTTAAAGCTTGCGGCGCCAGCGCCGAGTATCATTCCCGCCCGGTCCCTCCCGGCCCTGATGGCGCGCGCTTCGGCCGTGACACCAGAAGCTCGCTCGGACGCGACGCGCGCGTTCTCTCACATGACCAAGAAGCAGTTCATCGAAGTATGGAAAGCCACCGTGATGTTCGTTGATCCCGACCCGAGCTACCGCACCTCGATCCCGTTGTGCCTGATCCGGGGCGCCCATGACAAGACGGGGAACATCGCCACCGCCATGCCCCGATGGGCTGACACGGTGGGAGCCACCGAACACGTGGTGCCCGGAGCCGGTCACCTCGTCACCCAGGACGCACCGGACGCGGTGACTGCGATCATGCAAGCGTTCCTGGCCACCATCCCGAACGCAGCGTGATGACGGTGCCCGGGTCCGATCGCCAGCGCTTCATCTACGCAATTGGCGACCTTCTCGCGTCCTGGAGCCTGTCGCGAGCCACCGGCCGAACCTATGGACAGCTGCTACTGGAATCAGAACCTGTCTCTCTCGACTCCCTCGCCGAGGCGCTTGAGCTCAGCAAGGGAGCAGTCAGCACGTCAGTGCGCGAGCTCGTGTCATGGGGACTGGCCCTCACCATTTCGCAACCGGGAAGCCGCCGGCTCCTGGTCGAGGCGACCGACGGCCTGGAATCCCTGCTATCGGCCAGCCACGACCGCGCCCGATCCTTCATCCACGTCCTCCGCGAGAGAGAAGGCCTCACCCAAGAACCGCACACACAACAGCGCCTCCACAACGTCACCGACCTCTTCGAGGGCTACATCGACGCTAGCGAACACATGCTTGCTCAACACCGTCGCAGTCGACGCCCCGATAGGCCACCGAGTATCGCTGCACCCGGGCGGTCGAGGTGAACTCGAATCGCCTGGTGAATCAGGTTGGTGAATCAGGTTCTTGGTGGCGGCATCTCCCGCGAGGGCGACGCCAGTGAACGACAAGGAACGTCCCGGCTCCATGGTCACGGGGCACGAACGTCTCGGCCGTCGCGACCGCCTTGGAGTGGTCGTGCGCTGTGGACTTCACGCCATTACCCAACTGCACTGCGTGCGCCTGCAACCAGCTGGTCCGATCGGAGGTGCTGATTAGGACCCGTGGCTGCCGGACGAACCAGTGTCGAACATACCGGCGCCCAGCGATTCCAGCGTTTGGCTGGCCGCCGCGGATCTCTCCTCGTTCCATTCCACCGTCGGGTCGGGCTCGAGGAAAGTGAATGCAACGCTCCCGAGCCCGAGGGCAGGCAGCGACCACTCTGTGATCTCACCGGTGCCGAACGGGTCGGTGAGGATTCGGCTGGTAGCGATGTCGGGGGTCGCTCGCGCGAGGATCACCATGCCGCGACTGGTCGCGGTCAAAAGGCGAGCGAGGGTCTCGTAGGTCGCGTTCAGTTCAGGCTTCAGCCGGTATCCCGTGAGTCTCGCCAGCTGCTCCCATGATCGGGCAATACGGTCGGTGAAGCCTCGTTCTGCCGCGGCAAGCGCGGCCTGCACGTCGTCCCGCAGCTCTCCCTCTGCGAGGCTGAGGAATGTGGCGTGGAGCGCGAGGTAGGTGCGCCATTCCGTTGACTCGTAGACGAATTGGAAGTCATGAGTGGCCGCATCGCGGATCAGTTCAACCACGAGCCGGTGGCGCAGTTCCGGCGTACGCAACCAGTCGAGATGCTTCTCCACCAGCGATTTGACCATTCCAATTGATGCCCGGGCTCCGATCTCGGCGGGAGTGGTCGCTGTGGCGAGCTCCTTGAGGAGGTCGCTGAAGAACAGGTCCTTGTAGGGCCAACGCCGGTAGGCGGCGCTGCGGGAGACCCCAGCGTCACGGATGACGTCCTCCAGGCTGATGTGCTCGAGACTTACGGTCAGTCCGTCGGCGTTTACGCGGTCAACGGCAGCGGCCAGCATCCGCCGCTCCGTCTCGTCCTGTGAAAAACGCGGACGCCGTCGGCGTCCGAGGCCGGACGGCTGTTCGGGCTGGCCCACGAATACTCCCTTGCACGATTCAAACTCACGACTGACGCTCACTGGTGTTCTACCAAGATTAGGACATGGTGTCCGATGTCTGCTAGCGTCCTGTTTGAGACACAATGTCTCAAGTGCAGACTACATCGTAGTGAGGACACACCATGAGCACACCCACCGGGCCCCCACGATCTCGGCGTGGCCCCAGCATCGCACTTGCTATCGGCGCTGGCCTCACCGCCGCGACGCTGATCGCGGTGGCCGTTGACCAGGTGTTGGGTCTCAGCATCGCCCGCCACGCACTCGCACTGTATGCGCCGATCGGGTTCGATTCCGGTGAGGCGATTCCGCTGTTCATCTATCTCTACGCGGTCGGAGGGACCGCTCTGGTATTCTGGGCCGTCATTCTCTGGGGAGTCTGGCGACGCAGGCGCGGCGCTCGCATCGTCGCAAGCCTCCTCGTCGCGGCGATCGCAACGATCGCGATGCCCACTCTCCTGTTCGAGGAATTCGGTGGCAGTGTGTACCCAACGTTCTGGGGTGTTGCCGGGATTGTTCCCGTATTCGCAGGGCTGGTCGGCATGATCTGGCTCTGGATGCTTCCCGTTGCACGCCCGAACCCACCCCGGATCGCCGCGGCGGCATCATGAGCGCCCTCATCGTTGCAGAGTCCTCCTTCGGGAACACACTCGCGATCTCGCACGCCATAGCGCGGGGGCTCGGGCGGGCGACGACCCCATACGCCGCCACGATCGCCAGCCCGAGGGAGATCGGCACCACGATTCCCGCCTACGTTGACCTTCTGATTGTCGGGGCTCCGACCCACAACCTCTCGATGCCGAAGCCGGCAACTCGCGCTCAGGCCACGACCAAGGGAGCGGTCGGGCAGACCGGCGGCGGTGTTCGTGAGTGGATCGAGCACCTCGACGCACGCCCCGGCCTGCGGGTTGTCACCTTCGACACGTCGATCAAGTCCGGTTTCGCGCCGTCATCCGCCTCAAAATCGGCTGCACGAGCCCTGAAGAAGCGCGGATTTCGCGACGTTGTGCGCGGCCACAGCTTCTGGGTAACCGGCCTCACCGGACCGCTCCTCGACGGCGAGGACGACCGAGCCGATGCCTGGGGCGCGCTACTCGCCGCAAAGACGCCAGACAACCAGTAGCCCGACAAACAAGTCATCCGAGAAGCCGCACGCTGGCGGAACTTGACGCCAGGTTGGCACGACGTCGAGGCCCGCTCGCGGCACCAAGCCGCTGTAATGGACCCGTCTCTTCCCAGAGCCGGACTGAGTAGTCTGCCACCGCGCATAGGACGCCACTGGTGGTCTGAGGTGATGATCGACATCGGCACCGGAGCGAAGGCACTCGTGCTCACGGCGACGGCCGCCGCATTCGCAGCAGCGCGCTCAGACCACCGCGGTCAACTCTCTGAGCGCTTACGACCCCGGCCAAGTTCCTGCGGGCCGTCCAGGCGCAACCGGGTTCAGTCGGCTCGACCCCACCGAGCCGCACCGGGCGCGAGGACCATCAGCGTAGGCGGGGTCCGCGCGCGGAACTGTATTGACCAGATCGCTGGCGTAACGATACAAACGGCGCCTAGTGGATGAACCGCTTAAGCGGAACCCCTCGCGAGCAGGTCTGAACCAAGCTCGCGGAAGCTAGGCGCGCCAACACCCCCGCCGACTGGCCGCCCTGAACGCATGAGGCCCTCGCGTTCAAAGCCGGCGCGCTCGGTGGCACTCCGTCGTTTCCGAGCTCTCGCGCCGAGGGCCGACCCAGTAGCCGTTCTCGGACTGCCACTCGGTGCAGGCCAGTGCAGCTTCCTCACGAAATCGTCTGGGGGAGGATGGCGCTGCGGCTGTCGTCAGGGAAACAGGGGCCCAGGTCGAGGCACGAGAGGACGAACCTCCCGGGCGACGAATTCGATGAATCCCTCAGGATCGGGGTCGTCTGAGGTTGGTTGCAGCACAACCGTGTCGGCGCCGGCATCCGCCCACCTCATCACGCCGGCGGCGACCGTTGCCGCGTCGCCCGCGACACCGACATCATCGGCGGGGTCGAAGTTCCAGCGTCGGGCTTCGGCCTCCCACCGGGACAGCGCCCCGGGGCCCGTCGCGGCCAGCACGTAGACCGTGACCCTGTGCGCATCCGTTCGTCCGGCGCGCGCCCGCCCGGTCTCGATATGCGCGCAGGCGCGGCGCACGCTACAGCATGACCAAGTTCTGTGTGAACGCTTTCACCGAAGCACTCCGCCAGGAGGTCACCCAGAAGCACGTCCGCGTCGGTGTCCTCGAGCCCGGCGCGGTGAACACGGAACTCGTCTCCCACAACAACGACACCATCAAGGACGACCTGGCCGCCTCCGACGCCATTCCGGAGCCTTTGGAGCCGGGCGACATCGCCGACAACATCGCCTTCATGGTGACCCGCCCGCGCCGCTCCTCCATCGCCGAGCTGTGGGCCATGCCCACCTCCCAGGCTTAACACCCGACGAAAGGAACACCACAATGAAGTACCGCACCCTTCCAGGTACCGGCATCAGCGTATCGAACCTCGCCCTCGGCACCATGGGTTTCGTCACCGAAACCGACGAGCACAAAGCATTCACGATCCCCTATCGGGCAAGCATCAGGGCCGCACGCAACGCAGTGTCGCGTCACCGTGATGTTCGACAGGGCTCTGTCTCTTCTCGGTACGCTCAACCCATGTCATCGAGTCATCCCCCAGGCGGCCCCAGGAAGGTCCGCATACAAGATGTGAAACCGTATGACGTACCCCTGAGACTGGACGACCTACACGGACCAAGGAATGGGAGCGTGCAGCTGCCCCCTTTGGTGTACTGGGGGCCGAAGTCGAGCTTCGATGTGGAGTCGGAGGGCGACCTTATTACCGCGTATCAGGCGACCATCCAGGAGGGGCGCGTTGTGGACCAGGTTGAGATTCTCAACCAGGATTTGCTGATCATGATTTGGCCGACGCTGACGATGCCGCCTCGTGTGCGACAACTGTGGGAGGGGCGTTTCCCCGAGCTGACGGTGAAGCGTGACGACCTGCGCAACGGAATTCGAGGATCGGTAGACGACCCGACCGCCCGAAGGGCTGTTCCGTGTCGGGCGGCGTGGATGCCGTTGGCGATGATTTCGACCTCTGCCAGTTCGTGCACGAGAACAACGCCGGCCAAACCGAGCACACCCGCGAGGGGGACAAGACGATGATTAGCTGCGTCGGTCGCTGGTTCTGTTTTCGTGTTGCTCGTCGTTGTCGTCGTCATCCTCAACCATTTCGCTGAGAACTTCGAAGGGTGACTCGACGTCACCGCGCCACGCTTCGATGCCTTCTCGGATCGCGAGCACAGCGACGACGAGGGCCGCGACGGAATCGGCCCAGGCCCATCCGAACAGACTGTTGAGCAGCAGCCCGATCAGGACGGTGCCGGAGAGGTAGATGCAGAGCACGAGTTGCTTGGCATCGGCCATGACGCTTTTCGAGCCGAGTTCGCGGCCGGTTCGGAATTCGAACCAGGCCAGCAGGGGCATGACCAGCAGGCTGAGGGTCGCAATACCGATGCCGAGCGGGCTGTGATCTACGTCCTGGGCCCCGGTGAGCGAGAGCACGGAGTCGGTGATGACATACGCGGCTAAGGCGAAGAATGCTATCCCGATCGCGCGCACGGTCGCTTTTTCCCAGCGCTCCGGGACCTTGCGGGTGAATTGCCACGCAACGGCTAGAGCGGAGAGCACTTCCACGATCGAATCGAGGCCAAATCCGATCAGAGCAGCGGAGGACGCTAGCGTGCCGGCCCAGATGGCTACGACGGCTTCGATCACGTTGTAGGTGATCGTGAACGCGACGATGAACCGTACTCGGCGGTGTAGGACTGCTCGGCGGGCGTCGGTCACTGTGGCGGTCATCGGGTCGTCTCCACGCAGCATCCGGCGATCGAACAGGCCGGGTCGACGCAGGGTGCGCTTTCGTCAACGGCCAGCATCACGTCCACCAGTGCTGTCAGCGCCCGCCCCAGCTGAGGGTCTGCGATTTCGTAGCGAGTCTGTCGACCTTCAGGTTCCGCTACAACGATGCCGCAATCTCGCAGGCACGTGAGGTGGTTGGACACGTTTGAACGGCTTAGGCCGAGGTCGCGGGACAGCACGGCTGGGTAGCTCGGCCCGTCCAACAGGGTCATGAGAATGCGCGAGCGCGTCGGGTCGGCCATTGCGCGACCAAGCCGGTTCATCACATCGATACGAGTAGTAATAGTCAGCACGTGATGACTATACACCGCTTGCTGTATTGACCGGATCCCAGCGAAAACGCCAGAGGCGTGCGGTGCACCATGGGTTTCGGCACCGAAACCGACGAGCACAAAGCATTCACGATCCTCGACCGGTTTGTCGAAACCAACGACAACCTCGTCGACACCTCAAACGTCTACGGCTCCGGAGCATCCGAAAGCCTCCTCGGCCACCGACGACTGGCTGCCACGAATGCCCGACACCCTAGAAGAACTCGACGGTCTCCTCCTGACCGTGCCCAAACACCGCACGGTCCAGCGCGATGGCATCCACTTCCAAGGCCAGCACTATCTCGCACCCACAGTGGCCTCATTCGTCGGGCGCACCATCACGATCCGATACGACCCACGCGATCTCTCCGATCCGCGTCTTCGACCACGACACCTTCGTCTGCGTCGCCATGGACGAAGCGCACCCCAACCTTCGGCTGAGTCTCCGAGATATTGAAACCGCCCCCGTGCCCGACGGCGAGAGCTCCGCCGAGCCATCAACGACCGCATCCCCACCATCGCTGCACGTGAGACTCTGCGCGCCGCCCCGCCAGCGCCACGACGGAATAGGTTGCGCACCTACGAAGAGGACGAATGATGAACGCAGGTTTCATCGTAACGAAATGACACCGTAGTTTCACCGAGTTCGCCAATGCTGTGCGCAAGGAACGGACCATTGGGATCTGCCACGGCGATGCCGGTGTCGGCAAAACCGACTCCTCCCGTCGCTACGTTCACTGGGACGTTCTGGGGCCGTACATCGACGAGTGGGGGCCGCGCGGCGACCACGACGCCTAGCACTACGCCCTCGCAAACCGATCCCGCACCGTCCTCTACACACCCGAAGTCCTCTGCCGGCCCAAGACACTCATGAACGAAATCGACCACTGGCAAATCAAAGTCGTAATCTGCGCCGACAAACACCTCCGGTTGCTTCGTCCCGGGTCATCCACAAGGGGTGGAGTCACCCACCTGGTGGAGCTGCTCATCATCGATGAAGCCGAGCGTCTCACTCCCACCGCGCTCGAGATACTCCGCGACCGCCACGACCGCGAGCACCTAGCGATGATCCTCATCGGCATGCCCGGAATTGACCAACGCTTTCGTCATTACCCTCAGCTCTACAGCCTCGGCTTCTCCCACCGCTACCGCGCCCTCGGCCGCGACGAACTGCCCTTCGTCCTCGACCGCCACTGGAAACGACACGGCAAAACACTTGACCCCGACGACTTCACCGACGCCCATGCCTTCGCCGCGAACGAACGCATCACCCGCGGCAACTTCCGACTCCTCGAACGACTCTTCCCGCAAATCAACCGCGTCCTGAAGATCAACCAACTCGAAGCCATCACCGACGACGTCATCTAAGCCGCCACCAGCATCCTCGTCATCGGAAACTAGCGCCACAAAGCGATCCCAAAACGCCGCCACAACGCGTTAACAGTCACACCTCCGTCGCGTATTTCCGGGTGAAAAGGAGGGCTATGCCAGTTTGTGGGCTCCGCGGGCTGCACGTCGTAGTGGCCGTAGAAAGAGCACGGTTGGAAGTCCCGCGTCTACGATGCGGTCCCCATAGACAGCCGGTGGACCATGTCCGTCCAACAGCGGGTCGCCGACCACACCGAACACCGTCCGTTCATCACGCAGCCGAGTCCACGCCATCTCGATTCCCTAACCTCGGCACTGCTGCCCGCGCGGGCAGCCCGCCCCGAAAGGTACACCGTGCTCGAGAGTCTCGCCGCCGACCACACCCCATCCCGATCGACGAGCCGCGGCACGGTCCGCTGGCTCGCTCTAATCCTCAGCGCCGGGATGCTGCTGGGCGGCACGGTTGCGGTCACCGCCGATCCGAGATCGGCAGTCGCGGCCGAGAACACCGGCGGGCTCGGCCTCGGCGGCGAAAACTCGTCGCTCCTCAGCGCAGACACCACGGCCATCGCCCCCGGACTCGACCTCACCTCGTTCCAGCGGTTGCAGCCGCAGGGCTGGGTCACCGGGCACATCCTGGTCGCCGACCTCGAAACCCCGACCCTCAGCATGGACGTGCTCGACCACGGTGCCGTCTCGGGAGGCGCGACCGTGAGCGACCAGGTCGGTGGCACCGGCGCGATCGCCGCCGTCAACGGCGACTACTTCGATATGAACGCGTCCGGGGCTCCGGTCAGCACGAACGTCTCATCGACGCGCGGTGTGCTCAACGCCACAAACTCGAACCGTCCGGCTTTCACCATGGCTGACGGCATCGCAGCGATCCAGCAGATCGCCTCGGCTGCCACCGTCACGATCAACGGCGACACCCTCGACGTCCCATCGGTGAACGCACCAACCGTACCGGCCGGCTCGCTCGGCTACTACACCCCGCTGTGGGGCAGCCACCCCTTGTCCCGGGTGCTCGGCGGCCCGGCGAACATGACGAAGACGTTCGCCGTCGCCACCCTCACCGACGGGGTGGTCACCTCCGTCACATCCGACCCAGCCGCGGTCACGGCGGAGACGACCATCGCGTCGGGCTCGGCCGTGCTCGTCGGGCGGGAAGCATCCGCTGCTCGAATCGCCGCCCTCACCGTCGGTCAGACCGCCGACGTCACCGTGTCGACCAGCGCCGACGTCGACCTCGCCGTCAGCGGATCGCAGCGACTACTCATCGATGGCGTGCAGACCGCCGAAGACCAGGTCGAGGCCGCCCGCACCGCCGTCGGCGTCAACCAGGACGGCACCATCGTCTACGTCGCGTCGATCGAAGGCCGCGCCGCCGACGCCCGCGGCATGACCGTGCAGGAAGTCGGCCGCCTGATGCTCGACCTCGGCGCCTACAACGCCGTCAACCTTGACGGCGGCGGCTCCTCCACGCTCGTCGCCCGCCTGCCCGGCACCGACGCGTCGACCCTGGTGAACCGCCCCTCCGACGGCACCGAGCGCGTCGTCGCCAACAGCCTCGCGTTCTTCTCCTCGGCACCGACAATCCTCACGGATGTCGCGATCTCGACCGCATCGCAGAGCGAGAATGCGGATGCCGTGTTCCCCGGCCTGTCACGAACCGTCACCGGAACCGGTTTGGACGCCAACTACACCGGCCTGGCCGTCGACGGAGAATTCAGGGCCGACAACGGAGGAGCCGTCGTCGAGCAGACCAACGGCTCCTCCGCGACCGTCACCGGCGTCGCCCCGGGCCGCACCGAAGTCTCATTCGCCGCGGACGGCAAATCCGCGTCCACCGAACTGCACGTGCTCGGCGAGCTCACGCGACTGGCGGCATCCAACTCGGTGATCTCGCTGGCCGAGCCAGGTACCAGCCGAACGGTTCGCATCGAAGGACTCGACGGTGACGGCTTCAGCGCACCGATCGAAACCGGCGACCTGACCGTCACCTCGGGCGCAGACGTCACCGTCGAACCGGCCGGCGTCGACAGCTTCGTCGTCACCCCGAACGTCGAGTCGGGTTCGGCAACGATCACCGTTGAAGCGCTCGGTAATTTCGTCGACATCGCGGTGACCATCGGCTACCGTCACGTTCCCGTCACCGACCTCAGCGACCTCGGGTCGTGGACCTCAGCGGTCGCTCGCGCGACCGGCACCATCACACCGTCGACCGGTCCGAACGGTGAAATCGCGATGACGCTCGGCTACAACTTCACCACCTCGACCGCCAGCCGCGGCTTCTACGCCGTGGCACCGGCCCCGATCGAACTCGCCGGTCAGCCGCAGGCGATCGCGATGTGGATCCACGGTGACGGCAGCGGCGCGTGGCCGCGGCTCCAGGTGAAGACCGGCAACGGGGTGACGACGAACCTCGACGGCGCGCTCGTCACCTGGACCGGCTGGAAGCAGGTGACGTTCACGGTTCCCGCCGGCACCGCGTACCCGCTCCGGTTCGAGCGGATCCGGATGATGGAGACCCGGTCGACCGCGTCGTACCACGGTGAGGTCTCGATCGCGGGGATCTCGTCGGTCGTGGCTCCGGATGTCGCCCAGCCCGCGGCATCCATCGTCTACGACGATGTCATCGTGACCGACGGCACCGTCGCAGGCCGGGCCCAGCGCATCGCCGTGATGAGCGACGCCCAGTTCGTCGCGCGCACCCCCGACGGGGCGATCGTTCAGGCCGCGCGCCGCACCCTGCAGGAGATCGTGGCCGAGAAGCCCGACCTGCTCGTGATCAACGGTGACCTGGTCGATGAGGCGTCCGTCGCGGACTTCGACCTCGCCCGCTCGGTCCTAGACGGGGAAGTGGGCGACGCGATCCCGTGGATCTACGTTCCAGGCAACCATGAGGTGATGGGTGGTGCCATTTCCAACTTCGAGGCGGAGTTCGGCGAGACCAGCCAGGTGAAGCAGCTGGGGGGAACGCTCGTCGTCACGCTCAACACGGCGAACGGTTCGCTCGCGAGGTCCGACAGCGCGCAACTGGGCCTGCTCGAAGACGCGCTCGCGACCGCAGCGGCAGACAGCGGCATCACGGGGGTCGTCGTGTTCGCGCACCACCCGACGAACGACCCGCTGCCGTCGAAGGCGAGCCAGCTCAGTGACCGTTTCGAAGCGGAAGCGCTGGAAGCCAGCCTCGCTGCGTTCCGCGCCGACTCTGGCAAGTCGATTGCAACGGTCAACGCGCACGTCGGAGTGTTCCACGCGACGAGCTTCGACGGGGTGTCGAGCATCATCAACGGAAATTCCGGCAAGGGCCCGTCGGGCACACCGGAGACCGGTGGCTTCACCGGCTGGACGATGCTCGGGCTCAACCCGGCCGCCGGGGTCGTCGGCAGCACTCCGACCACGGTCGCCGACCGGATCGCCTGGCTTCAGGCCGAGACGAAGCCGCGGGTGGACGAGATCCGGCTGGATGTTCCGACGACGATGATCGTGGGAGAGACGGTCACGATCGACGCGAGCATCGTGCAGGACGGCGACCGCGTCGTGCCCGTGCAGTGGCCGATGAGCGCCGGCTGGTCAGGGAAGAGAGTAGTGATCGACGGTGGAACGGTGAAGGAACATGCCGCATCAGCGCTGCGGTTCAACCCGACCACGAAGAAGCTGACCGCCGTCACCCCTGGTGATGCGACACTGCAGCTGACCGTGAACGGCAAGACGGTGTCGGTGACCGTGAAGGTCCTGCCCGTCCGCGGTGGGCCGGGTAGCAGCACACGCTGAGCAGCCTCGGTTGATCGGGCCCGGGACTGATCGCGTCACGCGATCGGTCCCGCAGGGTTCTGAACGCCGTCACACGCTCGGTTCGGGGGCAAGGGTGCGTCAGGAGTTAGGTCGAGCGGCGGCAGCAGGTTCGGGTCAGCGCCGCGCGCCGGATAGGCGAGGTCGCCTCGGTGATTGTGGTGGATGGCATCTCAAAGAGGTGTGTGGCGAGTTGGCAGAGGAGAATCCACACGGAAGAGGTCATCGGTTCGAGTCCGGTATCGCCCACAGCCAAGAAAAAGCCCCGAGAATTCGGGGCTTTTTCCTTGTCTCGGTACGGGTCGGAGACCACCTGCGCGGCCCGGTCAGGCCCGCTTCCCGGAGACCACCCGGGCAAGCCAGACGATCAGCGCGATCACGGCGAGCACGATGCCAACCCAGATGAGGAAGTTGAGCGACTCGACGAACCCTCCCGTGAACAGAAGCGCGATGGCGATGATGGCAACGATAACGAGGAGTACGTTCATCCTGCTCGCCGTCCTTTCTTTTGATTGACGTGCACTGATGGTGTGGAGATGCGGATTCGACTCAGTCCGTGACGGCGTCCTTGACGTTCTCTCCGGCCTGCTTGAGGTTTGCCTTGGCCTGTTCCGCCTTGCCCTCGGCTTCGAGCCGTTCGTTGTCGGTCAATTTGCCGGCGGCCTCCTTTGCCTTGCCCACGGCTTCCTCGGCCGAGTTCTTCATCTTGTCCGAGGCACTCATAGGAACCGTCCTTTGACTCGTATCCAGCTTTTGCGGCCAGTATAGAGCTCCCGCCCAAGGTAATCTAGGCTGAAATCCATGGACGGGCTTGTCGATCTCTGGGGGCAACTCTCCGCCCGAAATGAGCCTCTGCCCGCGGTCACGGCCTGGCTGACCATCGCGGCCGCTGCCGTGCTCGTGCTGGTGCCGGCCGCGTGGCGGGTCACCCGCCACGTCATCACGATCGCGCACGAGGGCGGTCATGCGGTGGTCGCGACGGTGAGCGGTCGCCGGCTCGGCGGTATCCGACTGCATTCCGACACCTCGGGGTTGACCGTCAGCCGCGGACGCCCGCGCGGACCCGGCATGGTGCTGACCCTGCTGGCCGGCTATACCGCCCCTGCCCTGCTGGGGCTCGGCGCCGCACGGATGCTCAGCCTCGGCTATGACATCGGCCTGTTGTGGCTGTTGCTGACGGCCCTGGCACTGCTGCTCGTGCAGATCCGCAACTGGTTCGGACTGTGGTCCGTCCTCGTTACCGCTGGCCTGGTCTTCGGCATCACCTGGTTCGGCACTCCCCCGGTGCAGAGCGTTTTCGCCCTGCTGATCACGGCGTTTCTGCTGCTCGGGGCTGTGCGCACCGTGATCGAGCTCCAGCGGTCCCGGTCGCGGAGCCGCGGTACCGCCTCCGACGCCGACCAGCTGGCCCGTCTGACCCACATCCCGGGCGTGGTCTGGGTGGCCGTGTTCTTTACCGCGACGATCGCCTGCGCGGGGTTCGCCGGACGGCTCCTCGGCCTGCTTGCCTGATCCTGCCCCGCGGGGTGCTGCCGTCAGGAGACCGTCGGCACGGCGTGTTTAAAGCCCACGTGGGACGCGGTGAAGCCCAGCCGTTCATAGAACCGGTGCGCGTCGACGCGCGCTGCGTCCGACGTGAGCTGGACGAGTTGAGCCCCGAAGGCCGGGGCATTCTGCACGGCCCACCGAATCATGGCTCCGCCGAGCCCGCGGCTCCGCTGATCCGAACGAACCCGGACGGCCTCGATCTGCAACCGGGTGGACCCGACCCGGGCGAGCCCAGGGATGACGGTGAGCTGCATGGTGGCCATCACCTCGCCCAGGAGCGACGTCGCGACCAGCAACTGCTGGGCCGGATCTGCGTCGATTGCGGCGAATGCCCGTTCATAGGCGACGCGATCTTCCGGCCGGTCGGCGTCGCCTCGGGAAGCGCTGATGGAGTCGTCGGCGAGAAGCCCCACGATTGCAGACAGATCCCGGGACAGGGCACGCCGAAGGAGCACAGAGCCGGCGGGAAGGGTGAGGGTGACATCGATCATCCTCCGAGTATCCCAAATGCCACCTTCGCGTCTGTGCCCAGTTGGACTGGGCCCGTGTCTGGGCCCGAGCCCTAGCCCGAACCACAGCCCGAACCACAGCCCGAACCACAGCCCATGATTGTGCCACTGGGGTCTCGCTGGGTGCGCAGCCGGCACCAATTCGACGGAGATTCTCTTGAAAACGGGATTTGCACACGATTTAGGCCGATTTTGACAAAATGTCCGTCGAATTCGTTCGGGAACCCTGAGTGTCAGCCTGTAGTGAGACAGTTCGTGTTTCACTACAGGCCGCACTTGAGGCGGGGAATTGAGAGTTCAGTTGGATATTTCAGAGTTGCCC
>NZ_SOGD01000038.1:0-96143 GCF_004402345.1 Cryobacterium sp. TMT2-15-1
CCTGACCGACGGTGTGAACAACGTGACCGGCACCGCGACGGACAACGCCGGCAACACCGCCGACGCGACCGCAGCGGTGGTCAACATCGACACCGTCGACCCGACGATTTCGTACACGCTCAACCCGGTCGCCCCCGAGGGCAACGACGGCTGGTACACAACGGACGCGGGCGTCATCGTCCACTTCACGTGTGAGGACGTGGGAGGGTCCGGAATCGCCACGTGCCCAGGCGACACAACCCTGCACGACGGCGCAAACCGGTCGGTGACGGGTACCGTGACCGACAAGGCCGGCAACACGACGACCGTGACGACGACCGGGATCAACATCGACTCCGTCGACCCGACCATCTCGTCCACCCTCGACCCGGCCGCTCCCAACGCCGCCGGCTGGTACGCGGCGGACGTCGTCGTCGACTTCACCTGCCGTGATGCGGGATCCGGCATCGCCACCTGTGCGGGCGACGTGACCCTGGTCGAGGGGGCGGGCCAGTCAGTGACGGGCGCCGCGACCGACCGGGCCGGCAACACCGCGACCGCGAGCGTGTCGGGGATCGACATCGACACGACCGCACCCACCGTTGCTCTCCTGGGCGGCCCCACCGGCAGTTACCAGTACGGAAGCAACCCGGCCGCGCCCAGCTGTTACGCGACCGACGCCCTGTCCGGAATTGCCTCCTGCGTCGTGACCGGCGGCGGCACCACAGTCGGGGATCACTCGTACCTGGCGACCGCCACCGACACGGCCGGCAATACGAGCACGTCGAGGAGCGCGTACACGGTGCTGGCCTGGACCCTGAAGGGCTTCTACGCCCCAGTCGATATGGGAGCCAACGTCTGGAACACGGTGAAGGGCGGCAGCTCCGTCCCACTGAAGTTCGAGATCTTCTCCGGTGCCGAACTCACCAGCGTCTCGGCCGTCAAGAGCTTCACCGCCACGGCCGTGACCTGCCCCGGTTCGTCCGCGGTGACGGATGCGATCGAACTCACCACCACGGGCGGCACGAGCCTGCGGTATGACTCGACGTCGGGGCAGTTCATCCAGAACTGGCAGACCCCCAAGAAGCCGGGTACCTGCGCCGTGGTCACCATGACCGCCCAGGACGGTTCCACGATCAGTGCCAACTTCATGCTGAAGTAAGCACCGAGCGCAAGCGCAAGCGGAACACGGAAGGCCCCGAGCGGAACTCGGGGCCTTCCGTCCTGCGCCCCCAGACACGGGAATTGTGCCGGCCACCGCGGACCGCCAGGCACTACGACCGAGGTGAGCCCCGCTCGCCGCGTTCGTCACGGAGCAGCTCGAAGGCGCTCTCGCGGTCCGTGAGGGCGAGCTTGCGGAGCACAGCCGAGACGTGCACCCGCACCGTCGTCGGCGACACGAACAACCGGGCGGCTACCGCCTTGGTGGAGTTTCCCTCCGCGAGCAACTCCATCACCTCCCACTCCCGCGCGCTGAGCTTGCCCGCGGCCACGGAGCGGCGCAGGAAGCGGCGCCGCGCGGGCGCCCGGAACTCGCCGAGCACCCGCAGCACGAGCTCCGGCGCCATGGCCGCCTCGCCCGCCAGCACGGCCCGCAGGGCACCCGGCAGGGCGCCGGGATCGGTGTCCTTGAGCAAGTAGCCCGAGGCGCCCGCGCGCAGGGAATCGAAGAGGTCGTCGTCGTCCTTCGACATCGTGAGCATCACGATGGGCGTCTCCGGCAGGCTTCGGCCGATCTCCCGGGCTGCGTGGATCCCGTTCCCCGGCATGTTGATATCGAGCAGCACCACGTCGGGGCGGTGATCGAGGGCGAGCCGGATCGCATCCGCTGCGCTTGCCCCCTCGCCGCAGATTTCGCAACCACCGGCCTCGAGGGCCTGGCGGATCAGCGATCGTATCGGGGCATGGTCGTCGGCGATGACGACGCGGATGCCGGTGCCGTCTACCACTGGACCGTCACCACGCTTCCGCCCGCGGGTCGTGCCTCCACCTTGAACGTGCCCGGAAGCGCCCGCGCCCGAGCCTGCATGCTGACCAGGCCGTAACCGGTGGAGACCACGCCGGCCGGCACATCGAACCCCACCCCGTCGTCCGCAATCGCGAGGCGCCGACGGCCCCCGGCCTCGCTGAGCCGGATGTGCACCCCCATGGCTTTGCCGTGGTGCACCGCGTTGGACACCGCCTCCCGGGTGATGCGCATCAGCGCGTGCTGCTGCTCCGAATCGACGGTGATGGCCTCATCGAGGTCGACCCGCAGGTCGATTCCGTACCTCGCGGCCAGCTCCGTGGCCGCCCGGTGAACGGTGAAACTCAGCGGCTCATCGCTCGTGCGTCCGAGCGCCTGCACGGCCGCCCGCGCCTCGTCGAGTGCGCGATCACAGGCGTTGACGATACGGATACCGGATGCGACATCCACGGGAATGGCGTGGCTTTCCGCGCGGATATAGGCGAGCTCCTGGATCACTCCGTCGTGCAGCTCGCGGGCGAGCCGCCGCCGATCATCGAGCACCGCCGCGGTGACCTGCGCCCGCCAGTAGGTGCGGATCTCCCGCGCCGCGCCGACCAGCAGCAGCAGGTAGCAGCCGGTGCGGAGAAGATCCCCGGTGTAGAGCCAGTCCGTGTACAGGGATGGGAAGAGCACGTAGTTCAGGCGGGCGAACGCCCCGAGCGCACAGGCCGGGCCGAGCCAGCGGAGCAGTTCGTCGTCCCGTTTGGCCGACTGTGACGCAAAGGCCACCGAGGCGATGAAGAAACTCACGGCCGCCGCGCCCTGGGCGAGGAGCAGCACGGGATGGCCCGTCAGGAGCGCGTTCTCCGCGGACACCGGGGCGGAACCCGGGTCGAACGCCACGGGGAGCCGGTCCCGGCCGGTCCAGAGGGCGAGGTAGACCGCGGCCACCAGGGGGAGGGGGGCCAGCGCCAGCAGTCGGCGCCGGAGCATCCGTTTCGCCGGTCGCGTGTGCGCCAGGGCGGCGGCCAGGATCAGCAGGGCGCCCACGACTCGGATGGCCAGCGGAAGCCAGATGTCGAGCGTTCCCGCGCGGATTCCGCCGAGCACCTCGGTCAGGTAGGTCAGGCCCAGGCCCGCCGCGGCCAGCAGCACGAGACCCTGGAAGAGCAGCAGATCCTGCAGCCGCCCGTGCCGCAGGAACCGACCGAACACGAGGGACGCCACCAGCAACGCCACGCAGGCGTCGACCGAGTCGAGGACGAGGTGAGCCGAGGGATTGCGGAACCCGAAGACTACGGCGGGGCTCCACAGCAGGGCGCTGGTGACGGCCAGCCCGACGAGCCAGGCGGCGATGGTGAGTCGTGAGCGAGCCGCCCACGCCCCGAGCGCGTGCATCCGCCGGTCAGGCTCTGCGCCGCGGGAGTCGGCCTGCGGATGCCCGGCCGGGGACAGCGGCGGGGCAGCGAAAACCGCGGGGAAGCGAAAACTTCGGGGTCCTGTGGTGCCCATGAGAATTGCCTTGGGAACGCGTTGCCGGAGCTGTCGGGTCAGCCGCTCGGGTGAGGCGAGCATAGCCGCGCCACCTCCGGGCGGCCAGTCCCCGAGTGGGGGATAAGGCAGAACGGATGCCCGAACGCGCACTGCGCGTCCGGGCATCCGTTCTGCTGCGGCGGTGCTAGTTTCCGGCGTGAATGTCCGCGTCGGCACCGGCACCGGCGTCAGCCTCGGCAGCCACGTGCGCCTGGACCCGCTCGGCGATCTTCTGGACCACGCTGCCGTAGTCGCCGCTGAGGGCGGATCCTTCGAGCTTCTGCGCGGAGGCCTCCTGCTCGGCGGCGGGCGCGTTCTTCAGCTCGGCCAGGTCGGCCTGCAGGTCGGCCGGCAGCTCGTCGAGGAGCGCGGGGTTGTCCGCCAGCTTGAGGGCCAGTTCCGTCACCGAGGATCCGGCGTCCGCGGTCGGGTCGGTGTCCGCGGTGCCCGGCGCGGTGCCGAGGTCACTGCCCAGGGCGGCCTCCACGGCGGCGGCCAACGGGTGCTCCGGGTTGTCCCGCACGGCCTCGGCGATCTTCGTGACCTCCTCGCCGTAGCCGCCGGCCAGCGCGGTGGTGCGCACGGTGGCGGCGGCGGCGGCCCGGTCGGTCGCCCCGGTAGCGTCCGTGAGCGCGGTCAGGTCAGCCTGCAGGTTCGCCGGCAGGGTGTCGAACAGCTCGGCGTGCTCGGAGAGGGTGGTGGCCACCTTCTGGGCCTTCACATTGCCGCTCTGCCCGTGGGAAAGGTCTGCGCGAAGTTCGGCCGAAAGCGACGCCAGGAATTCGCCGTGCGCCGTGGCGCCGGAATCCCCGCTCGTGCCGGCACTCGCGCTGAAACTCGTTGTGGGCTCGGCGCTGAGAGGGGCGGCGGTGGCGCCCTGCGCGCCGACGCCGAGAAGGGCCCCGGCGGTCAGCACGGAGGCGGCGCCGAGGGCGACGCGCTTGGTGCGGGAGGTGTCGGCTGTCGGGGAGATCGTGTGCTTGTTCAAAGTGGATCCTTTCGATTGCGGCGGCCGGTCGGCGAAAAACCCGATCGATCGTTCGTAGTCATCGGAGGAGTTTAGGTACCGGGAGTGGGGGGCCGGTCCGTGCGGGCTGGGAATCGGGTTGGCTGCCCAGCCGTTCCGGTCGGGTGTGTCACCGGGCCCCGTCGCCGTCCGGTGCGCGCACATTCAGGCCAGGAATGCCGCCTGACCAGGAGTTGAGAGTGCCAGGTCACGGGTGTTCGCCCGGCCGGGCGACCGGACTCGGCGGAGCCCCGGGGCCTCGGGGCGATTACGCTCTGCGCGGAGAAACCGGCGGAGAAGCCAGCACGGAAACGCGAACCGTCGGGACCGCTCAGGGCGTCGGCAACAGCCCGTGCTTGCGGCAGGGCTGGCCGCCGACGAGGTTCAGGCACGAGTTGAACGCCGTGGGATAGCCCACGGCCTCCGACGCACCGAACCACTGGTTGTAGAACCGCCAGAAGTTCAGGTTGCCGTGCGTCGAGCATCCGTCGCCGTCGGTGCCCGGGCGTGCCAGCGCGGCGGAATTGGGCTGGTACGGCGTGTAGTTGTAGAGGTTCGCGGTGGCCTGGTTCTCGATGGTGATGGAGGACGCCCCGCAACTCGCATCCGGATTGAAACCCACGCGCACGGTTCCGATCTTGTAGGCGCGCTCGGGCTCCTGGGTGTATTGCCGGAACTGCCAGGCGGCACGGTAAACCTGGTTGAATAAGCCGAAGTACGCCGTGTCGCAGTCGGCCGTGTCGGGGCAGCCGTAGCCGGTGGCGCGCAGATAACCGGATGCGCTCGGCCGGGTGAGCAGGGACTGCTCCTTCTGCAGCAGCACGAGCAGCACCTTCGGGCTGATGGAGCAGGCCGCGGATACCTTCGCGATGATGCGGGCGGCCGACTCGTTGCGGCCCCCGGGGTATGTGGTGCAGTGCCCCTCGCCGTGGGCCGGCTGGGAGATCGTGTTCTCCTCGTAGTCGGCCAGGCACGGAGAGCCGTCGCGGGGGATGCAGGAGCGCTCCCTCAGGAACGACTGGATCTCGCCCTCGTTCAGAGAGTCGGCGTTGTAGAAGTTGTAGTCGCTGATGATCGCACCGGGGGCGAATCCGGTAGGCGCGGCGGCTTCGTCGGCGGTGTGCACCGACGCGGCCAGCGCCAGGCCACCGCCCAGCACGGCCAGAGTGACGACCATCGCCAGTGCGGTCAGTCGTCGACGCGGCGTGCCCGGGTACGTCATAGGGGAGACCTTACCGGGGCACTGCGGGAAGGGGCTGGGAGTCGACGGCCGACACGCAGCAGCGCGCGCGTCGCGACCCGGGCCCCCGGAGTAGTTTGGGGTCATGCCTGACACACAGCCAGAACAGACTCCCGTTTCCAGCGACAGCATCGTCGTCGGACACGACGGATCGGGTCACGCCGATCACGCCGTGACCGTGGCGCTCGACCTCGCCGAGCAGCTGCACGCCCCGGTCGTGCTGGTGCGCGCGTGGTCCATCGACACGGCGCCGCGCCCGGCCAACTGGGAATTCGGCTATGTCTCGTCGATCGAGGAGTATGCCGACGCGGTGCGCGTTGAGCTCGGCGAGGCCGTGATGGCCGAGGTGGCCAAGCATCCCGACGTGAAGGTCACCTACCGGGCCATCTACGCCAGTCCGTTGAAGTCCCTGATCGACGTGTCCCGAGGCGCACGGATGCTCGTGGTCGGCTCCCGAGGTCGCGGCGGCCTTAGCGGCATGCTGCTGGGTTCCGTGAGCGAGCAGTGCGTGCGGCACGCCAAGTGCCCGGTCCTGGTCGTGCGCCCGAACACCTGAGCCGACCGCTGGCGGCGGTCGGCTCCAGTCAGCTCTGGTCGGCGTCGATCCGGTTGCCGACCGCGAACCAGGCGACCGCCCCGAAGACCGGCGCGCAGACGACGGCCAGCACCCAGCTCGCCCGCGCTGCCTGCCGAAGGTGGATGGCCCGGCTGATCTGTATCAGGGCGGCGGCGATCAGCGCCGCGCTGCCCAGAACGGCGAGACCGCCGAGTCCGAGTGCTGCCATCTGCACCATGCTTGCACTGTCGATCATTGCGACCTCCCCTGTTGAACCCCCTGAGACGCTATTTTTCCCCTGTCACAGCGTCTCGTCCCTAAACCATACCAAACGGTATCTTCTGTGGGGCCAATTGAGGCGGAGTGGGGCCGATTGAGGCAGAGACGATACAACGGATGCGCGGGGCCGTGTGCGACCCGGTTCGGGCAGTCGCTACGCTGGAAGCCGGAATAACCGAGGAGTGGAATGGCGCAGCAACAACGGGCGATCGGAACGCGGGCCGCGATCATCCGAGGTGCGGCGGTCGCCTTCCGGGAGCACGGGTACGGCAGTACGACCCTGGCCGGACTGGAAGTCGCCGCCGGGGTGAGCAAGGGCGCACTCTATTTTCATTTCGCGTCCAAGGAGGCGCTCGCGCTCGCCGTGATCGAGGCGCAGCACGAGGCCTCGATCGGCTTGGGTCAGAGGCTGCTGGACGGCACGATGCCCGGGTTGCAAGCCCTCATCCTGATGACCTTTGAGCTGGCGGCGCAGGTGCAGGACGAGCCGGTGGTGAGTGCCGGCATCCGTCTCACCATGGAGGCCTCCAATTTCTCGGTGCCGGTGGTCGGTCCGTTCCATGACTGGATCGATGTCTGCGGGAAGGTGCTGCGACGCGCGATCGATGAAGGTGACGTTTCGGCCGATCTGAACGTAGAGGCCGCCGCGCACTTCATCAGCCCCGCCTTCACGGGCGTGCAGACCGTCTCCCAGGTGCTCACCGGGCGGGCGGACCTCTTCCAGCGCGTGGAGGAGATGTGGGCGCTGCTCCTGCCGGGTCTGCTGCCGGCCGGGCTTACGGACGAGCGGCGGGCGAAGCTGACCGCACTGCCGGCCCAGGTGCGAGCGAACTGCGCCGCGGGCCCGGGCGCTGCGGGCGGGGTAGCGGATCGGGCCTAGGACCCAGCCGAAGCGGTCGACCCTCCGGCGGACGCGCGCGCCCGCCGGGAGCGCCACCACGCCCAGACCGTAGTCAGGATGCGCTTGAGGGCCACGGAGATGCGGTGCGCGGTGGGGAATTCCGTGCCCAGGATCGCGATGCCGAGGAAGACGACGAGCCAGCCGGGCCCCGGGAGGGGCACCAGGATGAGCCCGATGACGGCCACCGTGGAGCCGAGTACGCCGACCACAGTGCGGTAGAGCCAACGCAGCCGAGGGTGCTGATCCACCCAGGCGCGGCTCCGGCGCAGGAAGCGCCGGATCGGGTGGGCGGAGCTGCGTCCTTCGTCGATTTCGCGCTGGAGGATGACGGTCATGCGTTCAGGTTAAGCGGGGTCGCTGGGAACCTGCTGCGCGGGCATCCGTCGCCGCTGTCGCCGCCTCTGACCGGAGCGTGACTGCGGCCCCGGGGGTACTGTGTGCGGCATCTGGATCAACATTCGGTATCACGGAGGAGACGAATCATGGCTGCACTTGCAAAACGCGAGCGTTTCGAAATGCCGGAGCCGGTGCGGCGCTTTTTCGAGGGCGACTGGGACGCTCCGGCCCTGCGGGTGGAGGAATTCCGCGACGGCGGCAACTTGGTTGTGAGGGCGGAATTGCCCGGAATCGACCCGGAAAAGGATGTCGGTGTGTCGGTCAGCGACGGCGTGCTGCACATTCAGGCCGAGCGGCAGGAAAAGACCGAGCACAAGGACAAGGACGGCTACCGGACCGAGTTCCGGTACGGCTCGTTCACGCGCGACATCGCGCTGCCCCGCGGAATCAAGGAAGAGGATGTGACGGCGTCCTACCGGGACGGCGTGCTCGAGGTGCGCGTGCCGGTGCCCGAGGGTGCCGAGGAACCGAAGAAGGTGCCGATCGCGCGAAGCTGAGCCGGCCCCGAATGGGGGACGCAATGTGCCAATTCTCTTGACTCACGTCGCCTTAACCGGTTTAGTTGGCTGTACCAAACCGGTTCAGTCTGAACCAGGAGAGAAGAAATGACGTACAACGCTGTTCGCTCACAGTCCCCCCGCCCGCGATCTCTGAAAGCCGTGGCCCTCACCGCCGCGGTCTCGCTGCTCCTACTCGGAGCCGGCACCGCCGCGGCCGCCGCGGCACCGCCACCCGGCGCATCCGCCGCATCCGCCGCATCCGGTGCACCGGCCGGAGCCGTCTCCACCCGGCCCGCCCCCGCGGCGTCCGCGCCGCTGACCAACCTGTCCCACCTCACATTCCTGCTCGACACCGTGCCGCTGACCGCGGTCGACGGGCACACCACCTACGAGATCGACCAGCAGCCCACCGCGCAGGCGCCGTGGACCTACGCCGACAAGAAGGCGGACGGCAGTTACGGCCGGGCCGGCGGCGGGTCGCTCGACCCCGCGACCGGGCACTGGAGCCAGGGCGCCTACAACGCCGACGACATCGCCCGCACCGCGGTCGTCTACCTGCGCCACTGGCAGCAGACCGGTGACGAGACCAGCCGCGAGCACGCCGTGCAGACGCTGCGCTCCCTCACCTACCTGCAGACCGCGACCGGCCCGAACGCGGGGAACGTGGTGCTCTGGCAGCAGGCCGACGGCACCCTGACCCCCAGCGCCACCCCGGTGGAACTGCCCGACCCGAGCGACTCGGCCGAGTCCTATTGGGTGGCCCGCACCGTGTGGGCCCTCGGCGAGGGCTACGCCGCGTTCCAGGCTGCCGACCCCGACTTCGCCGCGTTCCTGCAGGACCGCCTGCACCTCTCGCTCGACTCCCTCGAGCGTCAGTCGCTCGCAAAATACGGCACCTTCGACGTGGCCGACGGCGTGAACGTTCCGGCCTGGCTCATCGCGGGCGGGGCGGATGCCTCCGCCGAGGCCGCGCTCGGCCTCGCCGCCTACGTCACGGCCGTCCCGGACGACGACACCGCCCGCACCGCGCTGACCCGGCTCACCGAGGGTGTCGCCGCGATGTCCTCCGGCTCCGCCACCGAGTGGCCTTTCGGCGCGATCATGCCGTGGAACAAGTCGCAGACCCTCTGGCACGCTTGGGGCGGACTGGCCCCGGCCGCTGTCGCCACCGCGTCCACGGTGATCGGACGCTCCGACCTGCTCGGCGCCGCCGTCAAGGACGCCGCCCAGTTCACCCCGCAGCTACTGGCCGCCGGCGGACCGGACAACGCCTGGAGCCCCACCCCGGGTGAGGCACAGATCGCCTACGGCGTCGACTCCCGCGTGCAGGGGCTCGTCGCCACCGCCGCGGCCGCGAACGCCCCGGGGCTGCTCGACCTCGCCGCCGTGACCGCCGCCTGGTTCTTCGGCGCCAACCCGAACGGCGCCCCGGCCTACAACCCGGCAACCGGTACGGCCATCGACGGCATCGAACCTGACGGCCGGATCAACCCCAACTCCGGCGCGGAATCCACCATCCACGCCCTGATGACCATGCTGACCCTGGACGCGAATCCGTCGCTGAAGGTCAAGGCCCTCGGCATCGACGCGACCGTCTCCACCGTGGGGCTGAGCGTCGTCGAGGCCGAGTCCGGCACCATCACGGGCGGCGGGTCCGTGGTCACGCCGCCGTCGTCCTGGACCGGCGAGGCCAACCTCTCCGGCGGCGCCTACGTGGCGCTGGGTACGGGCGACTCGCTGAGCATCCCGGTTCCCGCCACCGACCAGGCTCGCAACGTGTTCCCGATCGTGAACCAGGGCGAGGCCGACTCCGGGTCGACGGCCTGGTCGTCCGCGACGTCGACGCTGGGCAGCACGAGCAACGGCGGCGCGGGCGCGCAGGGCATCACGGATGCCCTGGGACGCCTGTTCCCGCTTACGCTCCAGCAGGCCCTGCCCGGGGCGGACACCGCGGTCGTCGGCATGGCCGATGGGGCGGCATCCGTAGACGCGCTGCTGATCCAACCGCTGATCTCGACGATCACGGTGACCGGTTCGGCGGGGGAGTCCACGGTGTACGTCAGCGCGGCGACCGAGTCAAGCGTGCGCACGGTGGCCGTGCCGCGCGGCTACCGGCTGGCGCAGCAGGCGTTCGATGCGACCGGCACGCCCGTCGCATCCGTTGACAAGAAGGCTCCGAAGACGGGGGCCGTGACGGTCGTCGCCGGCGGGTTCACCGTGGCGAAGCTGGTGCGCAAGTAGGGCCGGCGCCCTCGGGCCTGCCCGCGCGCGCCCACGTGCGATGGCGGTGGCGGTGGGGTGGCAGGGGCAGTGGCTAGGGGAGCGGCAGCGGCTGCGGGTCGACTCCGAGGGTCGTGAGCATGGCCTCGACCTGATGCCGGATCTGGTCCCGGATGCGACGCACTTCCGGGGTCGGCTGACCGGCCGGGTCGGCCAGTTCCCAGTCCTGGTAGAGCTTGCCCGGATAGACCGGGCAGGCGTCGCCGCAGCCCATGGTGACGACGACGTCGGCGGCCTGCACGACGTCATCCGTCAGCGGTTTCGGGAACTCCTCGTCCAGGTTGAGGCCGAGTTCGGTCATCACCGCCATCACCGTGGGGTTCAGTCCCCTGGCCGGAGCCGAACCGGCCGAACGCACGTGCACCCGACCGCCAGACAGGGCCTGGGTCAGCACCGCCGCCATCTGGGACCGCCCCGCGTTCTGCTCGCAGACGAACAGGACCTCGGGGACGTCCTTGGCGATCGTGCCCTTTGCCTGGGCCAGAGCGGTCAGGCGGTCGGTGGCGTAGCGCCCCGTGTTGGTCACGAGGAACGCCGTGACCGTCGACGTGCGCAGGAGCGACGTGTACGACTCGAGCACGTACCGTTCGATCGTCTCGGCGCCGAACACGCCCGAGAACCGGTCGGTGAGGTGCGCGGCCAGCCGTCGCAACGACTCCTCGGAGAAGGCCAGTCCGGGCAGTGACCGGCGCACGCTCAGATCGCTCATGGCGGGTCGGACCTAGACCTGGGCGGGGAGGATCTCGGCGAGCAGGGCCTGGATGCGGGCCTTGATCTCGTCGCGGATCGGACGCACGGACTCGATGCCTTGGCCGGCCGGGTCGGCGAGTTCCCAG
Organism: Cryobacterium sp. TMT2-15-1; assembly: GCF_004402345.1. Taxonomy (NCBI): domain Bacteria; kingdom Bacillati; phylum Actinomycetota; class Actinomycetes; order Micrococcales; family Microbacteriaceae; genus Cryobacterium; species Cryobacterium sp. TMT2-15-1. The sequence goes on from NZ_SOGD01000038.1 coordinate 11,455, forward strand.
TCCTCGTAGCGCTTGCCGGGGAAGATCGGGCAGGTGTCGCCGCAGCCCATGGTGATGACGACGTCCGACTCCTTCACGGCCTCGGTGGTGAGGATCTTGGGCACGTTGTTCGCGATGTCGATGCCCTCCTCCGCCATGGCCTCGATCGCGATCGGGTTGATCTGGTCCTTCGGCGCGGAGCCGGCAGAGAGCACCTCGACACGGCCCTCGGACAGGGCGGTCATGTAGCCGGCGGCCATCTGAGAGCGGCCCGCGTTGTGCACACAGACGAAGAGAACGGTGGGCTTTGCGGTCATGATCGGTGGTTCCTTCTTGATTTTCGGGGGTGGACGGCGGGGCGGTATGCAGAGATCAGACCGGGTCGGGAAGCGGGTCGGCGTCGGCGGCGGTGACGGCGGCGGCGTCGGTGTCGTCGGTGTCGTCGGTGTCGGTTACGGCGGTGTCGGCTGCGACGGATGCCGGTGCCCCGGCGCCCGGGAAAAGCCGCGGTCGCAGCCACAGCGCCACGTAGACGAGGGCGACGAGCGCCGGCACCTCGATCAGGGGGCCCACGATACCCGCCAGGGCCTGGCCGCTGGTGGCGCCGAAGGTGCCGATGGCCACCGCGATCGCCAGCTCGAAGTTGTTGCCGGCGGCGGTGAACGCCAGGGTCGTGGTGCGCTCGTAGGAGAGCCCGGTGAGCTTGCCGGTGGCGAATCCGGCGGCGAACATGACTGCGAAGTAAACGAGGAGCGGCAGGGCGATCAGGGCCACGTCGAAGGGGCGGTCGATCACCTGGCGGCCCTGCAGGGCGAAGAGCAGCACGATCGTGAACAGCAGCCCGTAGAGGGCGAACGGGCTGATTTTCGGCAGGAACCGGCTCTCGTACCAGTCGCGGCCGCGGGTGGCCTCGCCGACTCGGCGGGACAGGTAGCCGGCCAGCAGGGGAATGCCGAGGAAGACGAGCACGCTGACGGTGATCGCCCAGATCGAGAACTCCGCACTCGTGGTGGAGAGGCCGAGCCAGGCGGGGAGCACCTGGAGGTAGAACCAGCCCAGGGCGGCGAACGCGATGACCTGGAAGACGGAGTTGAGGGCCACCAGGAAGGCGGCGGCCTCGCGGTCGCCGCAGGCCAGATCGTTCCAGATCAGCACCATGGCGATGCAGCGGGCAAGGCCCACGATAATGAGGCCGGTGCGGTATTCGGGCAGGTCCGGCAGGAAGATCCAGGCAAGGGCGAACATCAGGGCGGGCCCCAGCAGCCAGTTCAGCACCAGCGAGGAGACCAGGAGGCGGCGGTCGCGGGCGACTGCGCGGGCATCCGTGTAGCGAACCTTGGCCAGCACCGGGTACATCATCACGAGTAGCCCGATCGCGATGGGCACGCTGACCGAGCCGATCGTGAACGCAGCGAGCAGGTCGCCGACGCCGGGCGCGACGACCGCCAGCAGCAGGCCCAGGGCCATTGCCGCGAGGATCCAGACTGGCAGGAGACGGTCGACGGCCCCGAGCCGCGCCGGGGCGATGGTGTTGTGCGCGGCAGCCGGCTGCACGGTTGGCGGGGCGGAGGGCCGGGCGGTGGTCGATTCGGGGAAGGGCATGTGGCTCCGTGAGCAGGTAAGACAAAAATCGGCGGGTGGGACATAAAATCAGGGGTGTCGATAGGGAGTCTTCCCCAATGCATCGATGGATGTCAATTTATGGGAGATACTGTTCAGATGCCGTTCACCGAGACCCGTGCCGTGCCTGAGGCGTCGACCGCTGCGGTCGCCCTGGATTTCGTGACGAATGCCACGGGTGTTTCGGATGTCGCAGATGGCGCGACGGATGCCGCCGCCGCGGCCGCTGCTGCCTGCTGCGCCCCTGCCGCGCGAGAGGCGATCGGCGCCGATGAAGCGGAGCGGCTCGCCCGGCTGCTGAAGGCCGTGGCCGACCCGGCCCGGTTGCGTCTGGTCTCGCTGGTGGCCGCGCACGACGATATGGAGGCCTGCGTCTGCGACCTGACCGAACCCCTCGGGCTCAGTCAGCCCACCGTGTCACACCACCTCAAAGTGCTGGTGGACGCCGGTATCCTGACCCGCGACAAGCGTGGCACCTGGGCGTACTACCGGCTCGTGCCGGGAGCGCTTGGGACGCTGGCGGATCGGGTGCTCGGGCTCTGAATTCGCGGCTCCGAGTTTGCTGTGCTGAGTTTGCGGTGCTGCGCGAGCGGGCTAGGCTGTAAGGCTGAGCTTTTGGGCGATCGCGCGTGGCGTCGATCCTGGGCAGCCGGCCGGAACATTTGTCACCGATTTGCGCAATCCCATTGCTTTTTCAGGATACCGAGATATCCTCATTACTTGTGCGCGAAGCCCCACGTCGTGCGGCGCACCTGGACACTTCCTCTGAGGGAGCGTCGTTCCCCGTGGGATTTGATCTGCGCTGTGAGCGCATTCTCCGTCTGAGTGAGGTTCCGGCTCCCCCTCACCCGACCGCGTAACCGCGCCGACGAGAGCTTTCACCATGCCCAATTTTCCCCTGTTCCCTTACTGCCGCGTTTCGGCGGAAGGTGCCTATGCAGACGCCTAGGCTCACCAGGTTGCCCAGACTCACCAGATTCACCCTGATCCCGCGTCAGGCCGCCGCCGGCGGCTTCGCGATGCTTTTCGCCGGACTGCTCACGGTGATCCTCGGCATTCCCGCGCAGGCCTCGGAACTCGACGTCTACAGCTGGCGGCCGCCGGCCGCCGTGGAAGCATCGGTGCGGGCCTCCGCGGTTGCCTCCGCGGACGCCTCAGCGAATGCCGACGCGCCCGATCCCACCGCGCGTGCTGCCGCCGCCTCTGATGCCTCCGCCGCCGAAGCGACGCTACAGAGCCTGATGCCGAGTGCGGCGGCCACCGCCACCGTGCAGCGCGACGGTTTCACGGTCACCGACGCGCCGAAGCCCGAGCCCGTGCCTGCCGCCCCTGCTGCGGTTCCGACCGCCGACGATGCGGCCGCTCCGGCCGCCGCTAATGCAGCCGTGCAGTGGCCATTCCCGGGCTCGGTTCGCCTCTCCGGTCCCTATGGTCCGCGCGATGCCCCCTGCGGGGGCTGCTCGACGTTCCACAAGGGGCTCGATATGCTTCCCGGCGAGGGTGCACCTGCTCTGGCGGTTGCGGACGGCGTCGTGCGTGAGGTCTCCGCCACGGACAACGGCGGCTTCGGCGTCTACGCGATCGTCGACCACACCATCGACGGACAGCTCGTCAGCAGCGTCTATGCGCACTTCCAGGCCGGCTCGCTGCAGGTTTCCGCGGGAGAGTCCGTGGGCGTAGGCACGCACCTGGGCAACGTGGGCAGCACCGGCCAGAGCACCGGCCCGCACCTGCATTTCGAGATCCTGATCGACGGGATCACCCCGACGGATCCGTACGCCTGGCTGTCGCAGCGCGCTGGCCCGATGTAGTCGCGAGGGCCGCGCGAATTCCTCGGGGTGCTCGGGTTGCGCGGTCTGCGCGGGGGTCGCTGCGTGCCGGCGGGAGCCTGTGCGCGGGTGGGCGCCGGTGGAAGGCCCGGCTCAGGCCGGCAAGTGCCCGGCTCAGGCCGACTCTCCGGTTCAGTTCTGCGGATGCCGCGCTCGGCGTCGCGCCCCTCGCGGCATTGTGCTGTTTGGCCCGCAGCATCCGCCCTGAACGAATTCGACGGAGATTTTGCCGATTCACCCCCGAAATCGTCGAAACCGGCCTTCGGGCAGCAAAATCTCCGTCGAATTGGTTCCCACCCGGGATCCTGGATGCCGAAGTGGGCGGCGGCGGCGGCGGCGGTTGCGGTGGTGGTGGGGGCTGCCGTGGGTTGTGGGCTCGTGCGGCAGCGGCTCAGGCCGGCGTTGCCGGGAGGTCGAAGTAGAGATGGGCGTGAGCGCGGCATCCGTCGTTGAAGGCGGCGCCGCACGCAGGGCACGCGGTGGTTGCCCGGTAGTCGGCGATCGAGAGTGTGCCTCGGCAGACTCCGCAGAGGATGGCCTGCTCGGCCCAGAGGGCGGCCGGCCAGAGCCGGGCGGCATGGGTTTCACCGGCGGCGTGGCACTGGTAGCACGGGTAGAAGCGCCCGCAGCAGAAGAACTTGATCGCCACGATGTCGAGCTCGGAACGGTAGTGCACGCAGCGGGTCTGGGCGTCGACGGTCTGTCCGTGGATCTGCATGGTGGTCCTTCGTGCGAGAGGCGATCGCGACCGCACGTGGGGGTGGGGCGGTGTCGGGGGTGAGGACGCGGCGTCGGGAATGGGGTTCGGGGCGCCTCGCGGTGCCCCGAACCCCAGCCGCTACTCGGCGGTGGCCTGCGCTGTGACGAAGGCCTCGAAGGCGGCCGGGTCGTCGAGGGCGCCGGGGTAGGAGACGCCGTTGACGAGCACGGTGGGCGTGCCCTTGACCTGCTCGATGTCGGCGTTGGGGAGCGGGCCGTCGAGGGCGCGCTGAGTGGCGGTGCCGACCCAGTCGGCGAAGGTGTTCTCCGTGATGCAGGTGGCGACCTTCTCGTCGCTGACGCCCGCACTCGTGGCCAGGCTGACCAGGTCTTCGTTGGTCAGGCCCTCGGTGTTCTCCGCCGGCTGGTTTGCGAACAGGGCCGCGTTCAGGGCGAGCACGTTCTCGGGCTCATAGTTGGCGACGCACGCGACGGTGGCGGCGGCCCGGGTCGGGTACTTGCTACCGGCCGAAACCGGATCAAGGATCGAGATCGGGTGCAGCTCGAGCGTGGCGGTGCCCGCGGCGACCCAGCCGGCGATCTGCTCGCCGTTCGTGGTTTCAAACTGGCCGCAGAAGGGGCAGAGGTAGTCCGCGTAGACCACGATGTTGGCGGTGTCGCCGAGGGTTGTCGGGTCGGTGGCGATGGGGTCCTCGTCGGCGGCAACGGAGACGGTCTCGACCGGGACGATGTTGGTGCCGTCGCCGCCGAGCAGCACGCCGTCGCTGGCCATGTTGAGCGGGCCCGGCGCCGCAGGTCCTTGGCTGCCGACCACGACGAGGGCCACGACCACAGCAGCCGCGATCAGGCCGGCGCCGATGCCGCCGCGCAGAAGCCAGCGGTTGCGCTTCTCCTTTTTCTGCTGCTCCTCGCGGAGCTGGCGGGCGCTTTCACGCGCCATCTCGCGGCGGTCCTTCTTGGGGGGGACAGGCTTGCCGTAGACATTACTCATGAACTAATGCACCGTTTCGTTGCGACTGGCAGGTAGTTCCAAGGTTAGAGGGTCCGTCTCCGGAGGAGGTGCAGCGGGGCTGTGAGGGGGCTGTGAGCGCGGAGTCCCAGCTTCGGGCGCCGTGGGCGGAGCCGGCTCAGGCCTGGGCGCGGTGGACTTCGTACTGGGCCCGGATGAGCGGGCGGCAGTCCGGTTCCGGCGCGGCGGCGAGGGATATCGGCCAAACCGGGCGGCTGCCGGTCAGCGCCCACGCGGCCTGGACGGCGGCGCCGTCGGCAACGTACTCGCCCGGGGTCGGAACCACGACCGGGCAGTCGAAGACCTGCGCCGCGATGGCCGCGACGACCGGGCTCTGCGCGGCGCCGCCGATCAGCAGCACCCGGTCGGCCACCACCCCCTGCGCCCGTACGGCGTCGAGGCCGTCGGCGAGGCCGCAGAGCATCCCCTCGATGGCTGCGCGTGCGAGGTTGGGCCGGGTGCTCGAGGTGAGGGTGAGTCCGAAGAGGCTGGCCGTCGCGTCCGGCAAGTTGGGCGTGCGTTCGCCTTCGAAGTAGGGCTGGAGGACGAGCCCTTGGGCGCCGGGTTCTGCGCTGAGCGCGAGGCTCCCGAGCTCGTCGTGCTCAACCCCGAGGAGCAGCCGCACCGCGTCGAGCACCCGGGCGGCGTTGAGCGTGGCCACGAGAGGCAGGGACAGTCCGCTGGCGTCGGCGAAGCCGGCGACGGTGCCCGTGGCATCCGTCGTCGGCTGATTGGTGACGGCGAAGACCGTGCCGCTGGTGCCGATGGAGACGATGACGTCCCCGTCGCCCGCGCCGAGTCCCAGTGCGGCGCCGGCGTTGTCGCCCGCGCCGACGCCGATCACGATTCCCGCGGGGAACGAATCCGACAGAGGGGCCGTGGTGCCGGCGGTGTCGCCGGGGCCGAGTACGCGGGGGAGGATGGCGCGGTGCCCGAGGGCGCGTTCGAAGAGGTCGAGGTCGTAGGTGCCCGTGGTGGGTGACCAGTAGCCGGTCCCGCTCGCGTCGGAACGGTCGGTGGTCAGCTCGTCCAGTTCCGGCCCGAGGGGGCTCGCGTCGGCCGGGCCGTAGCCGCGCAGCCGCCAGGTGAGCCAGTCGTGGGGGAGGGCGACCGCGGCGACGCGGGCGGCGTTGAGCGGTTCGGCGTCGCGGAGCCAGCGCAGCTTCGGGGCGGTGAACGAGGCCACCGGCACGAGGCCCGTGCGCCGGGCGTACTCTTCGGCGCCGATCTCGGCGATCAGGTCGGACGCGGCACCGGCGCTGCGGGTGTCGTTCCAGAGCAGTGCCGGGCGGATCACGCGGCCTTCGGCGTCGAGCGCGACCATGCCGTGCTGCTGGGCGGCGACGGAGATCGCGGCGACATCCGCGAGCCCGCCGGCGTCGGCGAGGGCGGCGTGCAGCGCCTCCCACCAGCGCTCGGGGTCGACCTCGGTGCCGTTCGGATGCGACGCACGACCGCTGCGCACCAGGGCGCCGGTGTCGGCATCCCTGATCACGATCTTGCAGCTCTGGGTCGAGGAATCTATTCCGGCAACCAGTGTCATGGCTTCATTCTCCGCTCGGGGGTCGTGCGTCGTGGGGCGTGGGGCGTGGGCGTGGAGATTGGGCGTGGAGTTTGGGCGTGAGGAGGGGGTGCAACGAGGGGGTGCGAGGAGTGGGCAACTCAGGAGAAACGGATGCCGCGGGCCTGGGTACCGCGGGCCCGGTGCGGGATCCGCGGGCCCGGCCGCCGCATCCGGAGGATCTCCCGCGTCAGCTACAGGATCGGACTCCTGAGTGAGCCATGGGGCCAGCCGGAGCCCGGCACAGGGCCGGCCACCGTGGCCGGCCCTGCGCATCGGGATCCCGGTTAGCGGGCGCCGAGCAGGTGCTCCAGCGCCAGCTGCTGCAGCCGTACGAAGCCGAAGCCCTTGCCGCCGAAGTAGGCATCCGTGTCGAAGTCCTCGTAGGAGGCGCGGTCGGCGAGCAGGTCGTCGTAGCTTTCGCCGGCTGCCAGGGTGGGCGCGGAGAGCTCCGGCACGCGTGCCGCTTCGAGCATCTGCTGCACCTCGGGGTCGGCGCGGAAGGCCTGGGTGCGCTCCTTGAGCAGCAGGTAGGTGCGCATGTTCGCGGCGGCCGAGTCCCACACGCCGGTGATGTCCTCGGTGCGGCTGGGCTTGTAGTCGAAGTGGCGGGGGCCTTCGTAGGACGGGCCGCCGTTCAGGCCGCCGTTCTCGAGCAGGTCGACGAGCGCGAACGCGTTGTGCAGGTCGCCGTGGCCGAAGACCAGGTCCTGGTCGTACTTGATGCCGCGCTGGCCGTTCAGGTCGATGTGGAACAGCTTGCCCTGGTACAGCGCCTGGGCGATGCCGGCGGCGAAGTTGAGCCCGGCCATCTGCTCGTGGCCGACCTCGGGGTTCACGCCGACCAGCTCGGGCCGGTCGAGAGTGGTGATGAACGCCATCGCGTGACCGACCGTGGGCAGCAGGATGTCGCCACGCGGTTCGTTCGGCTTCGGCTCGATCGCGAAACGGATGTCGTAGCCCTTATCGGTGACGTAGTCGCCGAGCAGGTTGACGGCCTCGCGGTAGCGATTCAGGGCCGCACGGATGTCCTTGGCCGAGTCGTACTCGGCGCCCTCGCGGCCGCCCCACATTACGAACGTCTTCGCGCCGAGCTCGGCGGCGAGGTCGATGTTGCGCAACACCTTGCGCAGCGCGAAGCGGCGCACGCTGCGGTCGTTCGAGGTGAAGCCGCCGTCCTTGAAGACCGGGGCGCTGAACAGGTTGGTGGTGATCATCGGGATGATCAGGCCGGTGTCGGCGCAGACCTGCTTGACCCGGTCGATCTGGGACTGGCGCTCGGCATCCGTGGAGCCGAAGGCGAACAGGTCGTCATCGTGGAAGGTCAGGCCGTATGCGCCGAGACGGGCGAGGTTCTCGACCGCGTCGACGACGTCGAGTGGCGGCCGGGTGGGGCCGCCGAACGGGTCGCTGCCGTTGTAGCCGACGGTCCAGAGCCCGAAGGAGAACTTGTCGTCGCGGGTGGGGGTCAGGCTCACATCACTCAATGTCATTTCACTACTTCCGATTCAGCTGCGTCGATGATTTGTTGATTACCCAAACATATATCAATCGTGACCAGAACGGGACGGTTTGCCGGAAATGATCCGAATTTGCCTCCGGCGGGAACTATTAGCCTGTGTTGCGGCGCTCGATCCGGGCACAAGGGTATGGCGTGGATAGTGAATCCACCTCGATTGCGCACAAATAGCGGAATGTCGGGATAACAGTTGGCAATTGGCTCTCCAATTAGATATGTTTTGGTCACAAACAAAGTCGTCCGCGACTGAGTGGAGGCTCACCCGCAGAGTGGTCCGAACAGCTTGGCCCTGCACCGGATTTCACACCTGACCGTGTGAGTCCACATCGCATCACGCTTTACAACGAGGTAACCGTCCGTCCCCGTTTCGCGTTACGCAAAATGGTCGGTCGGAGTGCACCTCGTTGCAGCAGGAGTCGGAATCTCCGCCCCTGCGCCTGGCAGCATTCAGAGAGGAAAGCACCAATGTCCCTGACCAAGAGGATCATCGCCGTAGCGGCGACCGGAGCCGTGGCCTTGTCGCTCGCGGCATGTTCCGGCACGGGCGCACCGGCCGGCGACGGCGTGGAGGCCATTGCCGACTGCAACGTCGGCATTTCCATGCCGACCCGCGCCCTTGAGCGCTGGATCAACGATGGTGAGCAGCTCAAGACGCTGCTCGAAAAGGCCGGCTGCACCGCCGACCTGCAGTACGCCGACAACAAGACCGACCAGCAGATCAGCCAGATCCAGAACCAGATTGCCGGCGGGGCCAACATCCTCGTCGTCGCTGCCATCGACGGCCTCCTGCTGGGCCCGGCGCTGGAAGAGGCCAAGACGCAGGACGCCACGGTCATCGCCTACGACCGCCTGATCGTCGGCACCGAGAACGTCGATTACTACGCGACCTTCGACAACTACGAGGTCGGTACCCTGCAGGGGGAGTACATCGTCGACCAGCTCGGCCTGGCCGACGGCGCCGGCCCGTTCAACCTCGAGCCCTTCGCCGGCAGCCCCGACGACAACAACGCGAAATTCTTCTTCTCCGGCGCCTGGGACGTTCTGCTGCCCTACGTCGAGAACGGTCAGCTCGTCGTTCCCAGCGGTCGCTCGCCCGAGTCCAACGCGGACTGGGCCTCGATCGGCATCCAAGGCTGGGCTTCCACCCTCTCCCAGGCCGAGATGGACAACCGCCTGTCGTCCTTCTACTCCGGATCCGAGAAGGTCGACGTTGTGCTCTCGCCCAATGACAGCCTCGCCATCGGCATCCTGGCGTCCCTGAAGTCGGCGGGCTACGCACCCGGTGAGGACTACCCGATCATCAGCGGGCAGGACGCCGACAAGGCCAACATCAAGGCGATTCTCAAAGACGAGCAGTCCATGAGCGTGTGGAAGGACACCCGCACGCTCGGCGAGCAGGTCTACAACATGGTTCTGCAGATCGCCGCGGACGAAGAAGTGACCGTCAACGACACCGAGACCTACGACAACGGCAAGAAGATCGTGCCGTCGTTCCTGCTCGACCCCGAGGTCGTCGTCAAGGAGGACATCCAGGTCAAGCTGATCGACTCCGGCTTCATCAAGGCATCCGACGTGGGACTGTAACCGGTCCCACACCCCGGTCGGCCCCGCGCGAGCGGGGCCGACCACCTCGGCCCTCATTGGGGCCGGCAGATCTACACACGCGCTATCGATCAGGAGGCTGCCCTTGGAGCACACGACCATCCTCAGGATGCACAACATTGTGAAGGATTTCAGCGGAGTGAAGGCACTCGACGGGGTGTCCATCGACGTCGTTCGCGGGGAGGTGCACGCGATCTGCGGCGAGAACGGCGCCGGCAAGTCAACGCTCATGAAGGTGCTCAGCGGTGTGTATCCCGCCGGCAGTTTCGAGGGCACCATCGAGTTCGAGAACAAGCCGGTCTCCTACAAAACGATCAATGACAGCGAAGCCGACGGCATCGTCATCATCCACCAGGAACTGGCCCTCAGCCCCTACCTGTCGATCGCCGAGAACATCTTCCTCGGAAACGAGAATTCCAACCGGGGCATCATCGACTGGAACAAGACCAACCGCGAAGCGTCCCTGCTGCTCAGCCGGGTCGGCCTCGCTGAAAGCCCGGCCACCCGGGTGCTCGAACTCGGCGTCGGCAAGCAGCAGCTCGTGGAGATCGCCAAGGCGCTCTCCAAACAGGTGAAACTGCTCATCCTCGATGAGCCGACCGCCGCCCTTAACGATGAGGACTCGGCGCACCTGCTCGGCCTGATCGAACACCTGCGCGGGCAGGGCATCACCTGCATCATCATCAGCCACAAGCTCAAAGAGATCAAACGGATCGCCGACAAGGTCACCGTCATCCGGGACGGCAAGACCATCGAAACCATCTCGATGGACGGACCGGACGCCACCGAGGCGCGCATCATCCGTTCGATGGTCGGCCGGGAACTCAACAACCTGTTTCCGCCGCGTGAACCCAAGATCGGCGCCGAACTGCTGCGCGTCGAAGACTGGACCGTGTACCACCCGGTCGATACCGCGCGCAAGGTCGTCGACGGGGCGTCCTTCAGCGTGCGCGCCGGCGAGATCGTCGGGTTTGCCGGGCTGATGGGCGCCGGCCGAACCGAACTGGCCATGAGCATCTTCGGCCGCTCGTACGGTACCAAGATCACCGGCAGCGTCTTCAAGAACGGCGACGAGATTCAGATGCGCACCGTCGACGAGGCAATCCGCCACGGCTTCGCCTACGCCACCGAAGACCGGAAGCTCTACGGCCTCAACCTCATCGGTGACATCACGGTGAACGTTTCGGCGGCGGCCCTCGGCAAACTCGCCAAGTGGGGTGTCATCGACCGGCACCGCGAATACAAGGTCGCCAACTCCTATCGCGAGAAGATGAACATCAAGGCGCCGAGCGTCACATCGATCACCGGCAAGCTCTCCGGCGGCAACCAGCAGAAGGTCGTGCTCTCGAAGTGGATCTTCGCCGGCCCCGACATTCTCATTCTCGACGAACCGACCCGCGGCATCGACGTGGGCGCCAAGTATGAGATCTACGGAATCATCAACGAGCTCGCCGCCCAGGGCAAAGCCGTTGTGGTGATCTCCTCGGAGCTGCCCGAACTCATCGGGCTCTCCGACCGGATCTACGTCATCTCCGAGGGCAAGCTCACCGGTGAAGTCACCGCGGCGGAAGCCTCCCAGGAAACACTCATGCACTACATGACCGCGGGAAAGGACTGACCCCGATGAGTACCACCACCCCTATGAAGCGCACGAAACCCAAGTTCGCGGTCAGCCTCAGACAGTATGGAATCCTCGCCGCACTGGTGATCATCATCATGCTGTTCCAGATTCTCACCGACGGTCGCCTGCTTCTGCCCGGCAACGTCAACAACCTGATCCAGCAGAACGCCTATGTTCTGATCCTCGCCATCGGCATGGTGATCGTCATCATCGCGGGCCACATCGACCTCTCGGCCGGGTCCGTGGTGGCCATGGTCGGTGCCGTCGCCGCGATCAGTATGAATTCCTGGGGCTTCGCCTGGTGGGCCGCCGTCATTCTCGCCCTGGTGGTCGGCGCCGTCGTCGGCGCGTGGCAGGGCTATTGGGTGGCCTTCGTCGGCATCCCGGCGTTCATCGTCACCCTGGCCGGCATGCTGATCTTCCGCGGGCTCACTCTGGTGCTGCTCACCGGCGGCACCATTGGCGGCCTGCCGTCCGAGTTCACCGCCATCGGTGCGGGCTGGCTGCCCGCCTGGCTCGGCGAGGTCGGCGGCCGGGACGTGCTCACCATCGCCCTCGGTGTGCTCACCGCGCTCGCCCTGATCGTGCAGCAGCTGCGTACCCGCGCCACCCTGCGCAAGCTCGACCTGCCCCGCGAGCCGATCGCCACCCTGTGGATCAAGAGCGGCATCGCCGGCGTGGCCATCATCGTCTTCGCCTGGTTGCTCTCCGGCTACAGCGGCACACCGCTCATCCTGATTGTGCTAGCCGCCCTCATTCTCGGCTACACCTTCCTGCTCAACCAGACCGTGTTCGGCCGCCACGTGTACGCGATGGGTGGCAACCTGTTCGCCGCCAAGATGAGCGGCGTCAAGACCCGCTGGGTCAACTTCTTCATCTTCGTCAACATGGGAGTGCTCGCCGGCCTGGCCGGCGTGGTCTCCACGGCTCGGGCCGGGGGCGCCGTCGCCTCGGCCGGCCAGAACTACGAACTCGATGCCATCGCGGCCGTCTTCATCGGTGGCGCGGCCGTGACGGGTGGCGTCGGCACGGTCATCGGCGCCGTCATCGGCGCGTTGGTGATGGGCGTGCTCAACATGGGCCTGTCCATCCTCACGGTCGACGCGGCCTGGCAGATGACCATCAAGGGCGTCGTGCTCCTGCTCGCGGTCGCGTTCGACATCTTCAACAAGAGCCGCGGCGGCCGCTAGCTTCGCCCCGCGCCTGCAGGGCCCTGTCAGGTGTCTTCCAACCGTAGAGGTGGTGTGTCGTGACCCGGCTGACCACGACCACCCTCTCCGCACGGGGTGGTTCGAGCAACGACCAGTTGCGCCGGTTCAATCTGTCGATGATTCTCACCATGATTCATCATTCGAGCGGATGCTCTCGGGCTGAACTGACCAGACGCACCGGCCTGAATCGGTCCACCATTTCGGCGCTCGTGGCCGAACTGGTCGAGCTCGGAATGGCGTTCGAGGGCGAGCCCGAAGATGTGCCCGGCCGGGTGGGGCGCCCGAGCCTGCAGGTGTTTCCGAGCCCGAAGATCGCCGCGATCGCCGTGAGCCCCGATGTCGATGCGATCACGGTGGGGCTGGTGGGGCTCGGCGGCGAGGTGATTCGCCGCATCCGCTTCGACACGGCCCGTATTCCCACCGTGTCCGAAACCGTGAACGCGGTCAAGGCCATCGTCGACGGTATGCGCGGCGAGATCGAGCAGAACTATCGCATCGCCGGGGTCGGCGTGGCCGTTCCCGGCCTGGTCGACACGGTCGACGGCCGCGTGCTGATCGCGCCGCACCTCGGCTGGCGGGACTGCGCCCTCACCAGCACCCTCGCCAGGGTGCTGCGCTTCCCGGTGTACGCCGGCAACGACGCAAGCCTGGCCGCCATCGCCGAGAGTCTGTTCGGAGCGGCCCGTGGCGCGAAGGACCTCGTCTACCTCAACGGCAGTGCGAGCGGCATCGGGGGCGGCCTCATCATCGGCGGCAGCCCGTTGCGCGGTACGAGTGGCTACGCGGGTGAGCTTGGACACACACTGGTCAACTCGAACGGGGTGCGATGCCACTGCGGCCGCATCGGATGCCTGGAGACCGAGGTGAGCATGTCGCGCCTGCTCCGGGTGCTGGGCCTGCCGCGCGCGGATCTGGACGACCTCGACGTCGCCCTCGGCGTCTCGCGCGACCCTCAGGTGCTCCGGGAGGTAATGAGGCAGATCGACTTTCTCTCGGTGGCGATCTCAGACTTCGTGAACATGTTCGACCCGAAGATGGTGGTGCTCGGCGGCTTTCTCGGTTCGCTGCTGTCGGTGGGCCGAGAGCGCCTGGCCGAGGCGGTGAGCGTGAGTTCAATCGGAAGCCTCGGGCACGCCGTGCTACTCGAACGGGCGCAGCTGCGCTCCCGGCTGATGATTGTCGGGGCGGCCGAGCTGGCCTTCGCCGGGCTGCTCGACGACCCTGCCGGGTTTGTGCGCGGACGCATCGGTGTCTGACGCGTGACCGGACTTCGCGTCTGCCGGGTCAGGTGATCGAGGGGAGGGTGACGCGAGTGTGCCGATCCTCAGGACTCAGCGTGAATCGGGTTGACTGTTCACTCGCGGCGAACCTGGCGCTGGTGCCGAGCTGGTATTCGCCGGCGAATCCTTCGACCGAGACCCTGCCCCGCGCGTCGGTGAGCGCGGTCGTCGGTGCAAGCCACCATTCGCCCTTGACGAGCCCGCGCAACGCGTCGTAGGACGGCTTCGGAGTGCCGTCGGCGCGCACCAGCCCGATCGGTGCGCCGAGCCAGGCGCCTGCGTCGGTGATGCCCCAGTAGGTGACGGCCTCGACCGAGGGATGCGCCATGAGCGAGCGGTAGTGTCGCTCGAGGTCGTCCGCCTGGCGGGCCTCTCCTTCCGGAGTCGACGGCCACTCGGAGACGCGGTAGTCGTTCAGGTCCACGATGTCGGCCGGCATGAGGTCGCCGGAAACGAGAGATGACTCGGTCAGGTGCAACGGCAGGCCGTATCGGGCGAACCGGTCGACCATCCCGAGCATGGCGTCCTCACCCCAGTACCCCTGGTGCATGTGGGTTTGCAGCCCGAGGGCATCGATCTCGACGCCGGACTCGAGGACCCCTTCGATGAGGCACTCGAAGGCGCTCGAGAGATCGAAGTCATTGAGCAGCAGCGTGGCGCGAGGATTCACCGCGCGGGCCTCTTCGAACGCCAGGCGGATCATCGGGATGCGCCCCCTGGCGCGAGCCAGCGGGGTGATGCCGTTGTCCCCGTTTTCGAATACCGGCATGATGACGGCCTCGTTGATGGCGTCCCAGGTGTCGACGAGCCCCTCAAAGTCGGCGACGTCGCGGCGGATGCGTTCGCGCTGCAGCCGTTCGACCTCGTCGACGGGCAGGCCGAGCAGCCAATCGGGCTGCACGGTGTGCCAGACGAGCGGATGACCCTTGAGCTTCACGCCGCGGCCGCGGAACCACCTTGCGGCCTGTTGCAGCCGGGCCGTGTCCGGTGCGCCGCGGGTGGGCTCGAAGCGGCCCCAATAGAACGGCAGCGTTGCCGTGTTGAAGACGTCAGCGTAGAGCGTGGCGAGGCTCTCGGTGCCGATCTCGTCAGGCTCGCCGTTCGCGAGGCCGAGGAAATCGAAGCCGATGTTGCCGAAGCCGAAGGCGTGGTCCAGCTGGGCGACGACGACCTCCGTGTTTGGCAGGACCTCACCGGACGCATCCGTCACGGTCACGACGGTGGTACAGAGCCGATGGGCGGGTGCCGAGGCGGAGGAGAGGGCCGCGGAGTGCATCATTGCAGAGTCACTTTCCAGACTGGAGTGTTGATCCAGCCGACGAATCGGGGTGCTGGGCGAATGGGAAGTCAGGATTCGACCGGCACGGGGCCGGTGCTCGCCCGGACCACGAGCTTGGCAGGGAGTTGGACATGGTGAGGGACGTCTTCCCCGTCGAGCAGCTTCACCAGCATCTGCAGGGCCTGTGCCCCCAGGTCGTGCAGTGGCTGGGCCATGGTCGTCAACGGCGGTGTCGAGCTCGCGGCCTCGGGGATGTCGTCGAATCCGATGACGGAAACGTCTTCCGGCACCCGCAGTCCGAGTTCGCGGGCGACTTTCAGGACGCCGAGCGCGGACATGTCGTTTGCGGCGAACACCGCGGTCGGTCGATCCGGCCGCGTCAGCAGTTCACGAGCCGCGTCGGCCGTCAGGGCGGCCTGGTATCCACCGTCGCGAACGAGGGTCGGGTCGAATGGGATGCCGGCGTTCTCGAGCGATTCACGGTAACCGGCCTCACGCAACTGGGCCGAAGCCAGGTCGCTACGCCCTCGGATATGTGCGATGCGGCGGTGTCCCAGTTCGATGAGGTGCCGGGTCGCCACCCGGGCGCCGCCGATGTTGTCCGAGTCGATTGTCGCGGGTCCGCCCGGCCCCGTGTGCGGGTCGATCGCGACGACGGGGATCGAAGTCGTCGGCATGAGCAACGTGGGCGTGACGATGATGGCGCCGTCGATGAGCGTGCCGGCCAGGCGCGAGAGGGATCGGCGTTCCCAGCCCGCGCTGATGCCGCCCGGCGCGAGGGCCGAATACGCGAGCAACTCATAACCGGTCCCGGTGGCAGCGGTGGATATGCCCTTGAGCAGCTCGACCGAGAACGACTCGAATTCAGAGACGAGGATGCCGATCACATTGCTGCGCTGTCGACGCAGACTCGAAGCCACAAGCGAGGGCTCATAGCCGAGTGCGGCGACGACTTCCGTCACTCGCTTGAAGGTCGCCGGAGCGACGCCGTAACGCAGATTGACGACCTTCGACACCGTCGGCACCGAAACGCCGGCTTCGCGCGCGACGTCGGCGATCGTCACTCGCCCAAGCGGGGGGGATGGGTTGACATCAAGGGTCACACTACTCACAGTACAGCGCCGGGCAACAGATCAAGAGCCGAATCACCCCGTTAGAAATCGTTATCGATATCGATTGACAAGATGGATGCCGTGCTGGGAAGCTCTGGGTGTGGCGGACGAATGTCGTGTGTCACCGATGACTACCAAGGAGCTTCCACAATGAAGAGGAAAAACCGAACCGCGGGAATTCTCGCGCTGGCCGTGAGCACCGCCATGCTCGCTTCCGGGTGCGCCAGTGGCGGCGACAGCGGTTCGAGCGACACGGTCGCCCTGACCTTCTGGCAGAACTCAACGACAGGAGAAGGCAAGGCCTACTGGGAGAAGACGGTCGCCGAGTTCGAGGCGGCCAACCCGAAGGTCACAATCGAAATGCAGTCCATCCAGAACGAGGAGATGGACGGAAAGCTTCAGACCGCGCTGAACTCCGGCGATGCACCGGACATCTTCATGGCACGGGGCGGCGGCAAGCTGGTGGATGTCGTGGCGGCCGGACAGGCCATGGACATCACAGACTTCATCGACGAGGCTACGAGTGCCGCGGTGCCCGAGGGCGTGCTCAGTGCCTTCGCGGTCGAGGGCAAGATCTACGGAATGCCGACCGCAGTGCTTCCTGGCGGCATCTACTACAGCAAGGACCTCTTCGCGGAGGCCGGCATCGACACCGTGCCGGCGACGATGGCCGAGCTGGGCACCGCGGTGGACAAGCTCAAGGCCGCCGGTATCGCGCCGATCGCCGTGGGTGCCAAGGACGCCTGGCCCGCCGCGCACTGGTACTACTTCTTCGCTCAGCGGGCCTGCTCGCAGGACGCCATGGACAAGGCAGCCGAGTCCAAGACGTTCGACGACGCCTGCTGGCTGAACGCGAGCGAGCAGATGGAAGAGTTCATTGAGACCGAGCCGTTCAACGATGGCTTCCTCACCACGTCCGCACAGCAGGGAGCAGGCAGTTCGGCCGGCCTTCTGGCGAACCACCAGGCGGCCATGGAACTCATGGGTGCGTGGAACCCCGGCGTGATCGCATCGCTGACCCCCGACGAGAAGCCGCTGGCTGACCTCGGCTGGTTCCCCTTCCCGGAGATCGACGGCGGCGAAGGTGCGGCCGGCGCGATGATGGGCGGCGTGGACGGCTTCACCTGCTCGGCTCAGGCGCCGCAGGAGGAGTGCACCGACTTCCTCAACTTCTTCATGCAGAAGGAGCAGCAGGAAGGGTACGCGAACGCGTTCCACACGCTTCCGGCCAATACGGAGGCTCAGGACGTCGTGACCGATGATGCATTGAAGTCCATCCTGGAGGCCTACAACGAGGCACCGTACGTGACCGTCTGGCTGGACACCCTGTTCGGCCAGAACGTCGGCAACGCGCTGAACACCGGCGTCGTCGACATGCTGGCCGGCAAGAGCGGCGCAGCGGACCTCGTCGCGGGCGTCAACGCGGCAGCGGCTAAGGGTTAGCTCGCAACCATGAGAAAAGAGTCCGCAGGCGCTGCGTCGTTGACCGACGCGCGGCCGCTGCCGGGCACGCAGAAAGCTGGGGACGGTGCACCTCGTGCATCGTCCCCGGCCGGGACGCGCCCCACCCGAAGAACTGCAGACTGGCGGAAGCGCCTGGAGATAGCGGTCCTCTCCGGACCGGCGATCCTCGTCTTCGTCGGCTTCGTGATCCTCCCGGTCATTCTGGCCGCCTACTACGGCTTCTTCCGTTGGAAGGGTTACGGGCCGGCAACCGATTTCGTCGGCTGGGGCAACTACGTGATCATCTTCGCGGACAGCGCGTTCCACGAGGTGCTGATGCACAACGGCATCATCCTCGTGCTGTCGCTGGTCATCCAGCTGCCGATCGCACTCATTCTGGCTCTGCTCATCAACCAGAAGATCCGGGGACGCTCCCTCATCCGCGTTCTGATTTTCGTTCCGTACATCATCTCCGAGGTCATCGTCGGCATCGGCTGGGGTCTGATGCTCCAGACCAATGGCGCGGTGAACGACCTGCTGGAGAGTGTCGGTCTGGGCGCGTTCCAGGCCGACTGGCTCTCAGATCCCAAGATCGCCATCTGGTCGCTGATGCTGATCATCTCCTGGAAGTACATCGGCTTCGCCGTCATCCTCTTCCTCGCCGGGCTTCAGGGAATCCCGGAGGAGCTCTTCGAGGCGGCGTCGATCGACGGCGCGAGTTACTGGCAGGTGCAGCGCAGCATCACGCTGCCGCTGCTCGGCCCGACCCTGCGCACCTGGGCGTTCCTGTCCATCATCGGGTCACTTCAATTGTTCGACCTTGTCTTCATCATCTGGGGCCAGTACGTCGCTTCGACGGCGGGTACCTCGACCATGGCGACCTACATGGTCGCGAACGGGCGTACCTCGGGCAACTTCGGCTACGGCAGCGCCGTCGCGGTTGTCATGTTCCTGATCTCGCTTGTCATCGCGCTGACCTACCAGCGCTTCGTCTTGCGACGTGACACGGCCGGCGCGCTCACAGAGGGGAAGAAATGATGTCGGTTCTGACCAGTGAGAGGGCCTCACGCACGGAG
Source organism: Cryobacterium sp. TMT2-15-1 (assembly GCF_004402345.1). Lineage (NCBI taxonomy): Bacteria > Bacillati > Actinomycetota > Actinomycetes > Micrococcales > Microbacteriaceae > Cryobacterium > Cryobacterium sp. TMT2-15-1. The sequence continues at coordinate 30,316 of NZ_SOGD01000038.1, forward strand.
GCCCCACGGGTTCAGCATGGCTCGAAAGGTCGTGACAAGTGGGGCAGCCCCGTCACGTACTTCATCGCATTCCTGTTCATCGCCCTGTGCCTCGGGCCGGTCCTCTACATCATCGTCGGGGGCTTCCGCGACAATTCCCAGATCACCTCGTCGCCTGCCGGGCTCCCGGGTCCGTGGCGCTTCGACAACTATCTCGACGTCCTGACCGCTCCGACTTTCTGGCAGCAGATCGGCAACTCGGCAATCGTCAGCGGCTTCACGACGATCGGTGTCGTCGTGCTCGGGGTGATGGTGAGCTTCGTCCTGGCCCGCTATGACTTCCACGGGCGCGGGCTGATGTATGCCCTGTTCGCAGCCGGACTCATGTTCCCGATGACCGTTGCGATCACGCCGCTCTACATCCTGGTCAAGCAACTGGGTCTGATGAACAGCCTGGCGGGCGTGATCCTGCCGCAGATCGCCTTCGGCCTGCCGGTGACCGTTATCATCCTGGTGCCGTTCCTCAAGGCGATTCCCAAGGAGATCGAGGAAGCCGCGTCGATCGACGGGGCGAGCCGACTCGGGTTCTTCTTCCGCATGGTGGTGCCGTTGTCGGTTCCTGGCGTGGTGACCACCGGCATCCTGGCCTTCGTCGCCAGCTGGAACAGCTACCTGCTGCCGCTGTTCATCCTGAGCGATCAGGCGATGTACACGCTGCCACTGGGCGTGCAGGCATTCGCGTCGCAGTATTCGGTGGACACGGCACAGGTTCTGGCCTTCACCTCCCTGTCGATGATTCCGGCGCTCATCTTCTTCACGCTGTTCGAGCGCCGCATCGTCGGCGGATTGACCGGCGCCGTCAAGGGATAGGCGTTCACGCGGTGCGCGGCCGTGAGGCGTCGCACCGCGCGCTGTCCCAACTGCATATCTGATCCTCTGAAGGAAAGTGTTGAACCCGTGACCCATGCCATCTCAGCCATGCCGGAGGTCTCGGAGCGCGTACTGGCGCTCCATGCCCGAATGACCCTCGAGGAGAAGCTCGCCCAGATTGTCGGCTACTGGCTCGATCAGAGCGGCGTCGTCGCGCCCATGCAGGGCGAGATGGCGGCAGGTCAGAAGGCTCCTGGCGACCTGTCCGAGGTGACCCGCCACGGCCTCGGGCACTACACCCGTGTCTACGGCACGCGGCCGGTGGATCCGGCGGAACGCGCCGCGTGGCTGTGGGGCGAGCAGCGCCGCCTCAAGCGGGAGACGCGCCTCGGAATCCCCGCGCTCGTGCACGAAGAGTGCCTGACCGGACTCGCCGCCTGGAAGGCGGCCGCGTTCCCGACTCCGCTCGCGTGGGGAGCCTCCTTCGACCCGGCGCTGGTCGAGGAGATGGCCGGCGTCATCGGCGACTCGATGAAGCAGCTGGGCATCCACCAGGGGCTCGCCCCGGTGCTCGACGTCATCCGGGACCCGCGCTGGGGCCGGGTGGATGAGTGCATCGGCGAGGACCCCTATCTGGTCGCCACCGTCGGCACGGCCTACGTGCGCGGGCTCCAGGGCGCAGGGGTGCACGCGACGCTGAAACACTTTCTCGGATACTCCGCGTCGCGCGCCGGACGCAACCACGCACCGGTGCACGCGGGTCCGAGGGAGATCGCCGATGTCTTCCTGCCACCGTTCGAGATGGCGATCCTCGACGGCGGTGCGAAGTCAGTGATGAACTCATACACCGACATCGACGGAATCCCGATGGCCGCCAACGCCGACTACCTGACCGGTGTCCTGCGGCAGAAACTCGGCTTCGACGGTGTCGTCGTCGCCGACTACTTCGCTGTGGCGTTCCTCGAAGTCATGCACGCCGTCGCGGCCGACCGGGGCGAGGCGGCGGCGCTCGCGCTGGAAGCGGGCATCGACATCGAACTGCCCACCGGCGACGCCTACCTGCAGCCCCTGGCCGACCGCATCCGCGCCGGTCTGTTCGACGAGGCCTATGTCGACCGTGCGGTCTTGCGCGCTCTCGCGCAGAAGGAGGAGCTGGGGCTTCTCGACGAGGACGCCTACGAGGATGAGCCGCCGACGGACATCGACCTCGACTCGCCGCGCCACCGGGAGCTGGCCCGCCGACTGGCCGAGGAATCCATCGTGCTGTTGTCGAATGACGGGGTGCTGCCGCTGGAGCGAAGGGCGCGGCCGCTCTCGACGGTGGCGGTCATCGGCCCCAACGCTCACCGTGCGACGGCGCTTCAGGGGTGCTACTCCTTCGCGAACCATGTTCTCGCCGGCTATCCCGATCTCCCGCTCGGCTTCGAGATCCCGACGGTACTCGAGTCGCTCCCCGGTGCCTTCCACACGGCCGGTCTCGCCATGCCGGCGTTCGTGTACGCCGAGGGGTGCGCCGTCGAAGGCGACGACGAGTCCGGCTTCGCCGCCGCCGTGGACGCTGCGTCGGCGAGCGAACTGGCTATTGTCGTCGTGGGCGACCAAGCGGGCCTCTTCGGTCGCGGCACCGTCGGCGAGGGCAATGACTCCGAATCTCTTGAGCTGCCAGGTCTGCAACGCCGACTCGTCAAGGCCGTGATCGCGACCGGAACGCCCGTCATCATGGTGCTGATGACCGGGCGGCCGTACGCGATCGGTTGGGCCGTCGAGGGCGGGAGCGCAGCCCCGGCTGCCGTACTCCTGGCATTCTTTCCCGGAGAGGGCGGCGGCCTCGCGATTGCCGACATCCTCACGGGCCGGGTCAATCCATCAGGACGCCTTCCCGTCTCCATGCCGCGGTCGGCCGGTGCACAGCCGTATTCCTACCTGCACCCGGTTCTCGGCGGGCCGTCCGACGTCACCGCCACCGATTCGACACCGGTGTTCCCCTTCGGGTTCGGTCTGTCCTACACCTCCTTCGACTACTCCGACTACGTAGTCGATCCCGCCGCGCCTGCCACTGGCGGCTTCACCGCCACGGTGACGGTGACCAACACGGGCGCCGTTCGCGGAACCGACATCGTGCAGCTCTACGGCCACGACGTGCACGGCACGGTAGCCCGGCCGGTGGCGCAACTGCTCGGCTATTCCCGGGTCGAACTCGATGCGGGCGAGTCCCGCCGGCTGACCTTCTCGGTGCCGGCGAGCCGATTCGCCTTCAGCGACCGACGCATGGTCAAGATCGTCGAGCCCGGCAACGTCGAGGTGTGGTTCGCCTCCCACGTGGCCGTCTCAGACGGCGTGCCTGCCGAGGAGGCCGCCATCAGTGCCATCGTCAGCGAGAAGCTCATACCGGTGAGACGGATACCCGGTGTGTCGACCGCCCGCGCAATCGTTTCGATCACCGGCGACGTCCATGAAATCACCGCGGCGGATCTCCGCACGGTGGCCGTTCGACAGGACGCGCTGGTCCGGGAACAGGTGTCCGCCTGAACGCGCCACACCTGAGCCGAACAGCCTCCCTCCCGCTTCCCTGCACATCAAGAACCAAAGGAATACGCACCAGTGACAAACGCGTGCATTGCCATCGACCGCACGGCGGTCGTTGCCCCCGTCAACCGTCGTATCTTCGGCTCCTTCGTGGAACATCTGGGTCGGTGTGTCTACGACGGCATCTACGAGCCGGGACACGCGACGGCCGACGAGGACGGTTTTCGGCTGGATGTCGTCGACCTGGTCAGGGAATTGGGCTCGTCGACCATCCGCTATCCCGGCGGCAATTTTGTCTCCGGTTATCGCTGGGAAGACGGGGTCGGTCCCAAGGAGCAACGCCCGGTGCGCCGCGACCTGGCGTGGCATTCACTCGAGACCAATCAGGTCGGCCTGGACGAGTTCGCACGGTGGTGTGATCTGACGGGCTCCGAATTGATGATGGCGGTGAATCTCGGCACGCGGGGCATCGAAAACGCTCTCGATCTGCTGGAGTATGCCAATCACCCGTCTGGCACGGCGCTCAGCGACCAACGCATTGCCAACGGCACGGCCGCACCTCACGACATTCGGATGTGGTGCCTGGGCAATGAGATGGATGGTCCGTGGCAGACCGGCTACATGTCGGCCGATGATTACGGCAAGCTGGCCGCTCGAACGGCGCAGGCGTTGAAGGCCGCCGACAAGAATCTGGAGCTGGTCGTCTGCGGGTCCTCGAGTTCGTCGATGCCGACGTTCGGCGATTGGGAGCGCACCGTCCTCGAGCACAGCTATGAGCACGTCGACTACATATCCGCCCACGCGTACTACCAGGAGCGCAAAGGGGATTTGGGATCGTATCTCGCGTCGTCGCTGGACATGCAGTACTTCATCGACACCGTCGTCTCGACGGCCGATCACGTGAAGAACAAATTGCACAGCAAGAAGACGATCAAGATCTCGTTCGACGAGTGGAACATCTGGTACCTCGACGAGCACCGGGCGTCAGAGGAGGTCAATGAGCAGTGGTGCGTGGCACCGCGTCAGCTGGAGGACACCTATTCGGTGGCGGATGCCGTGGTGCTGGGCAATCTGCTGATCACCCTGTTGAAGAATCACGACCGGGTGGGGTCGGCGTCACTGGCCCAGCTGGTGAATGTGATCGCGCCCATCATGACGGAGCCGGGTGGGGCGTCCTGGCGTCAGACGACATTCTTCCCGTTCTCGGTGACATCGCGGCTAGCTCGCGGCGAGGTGTTGCGACCGCGAATCGACGTCGGCACCTATGAGACGGCCGTCTACGGCGCCGCGCCTCTGGTGGATTCGGTGGCGACCCACGACCCGGAGAGCCGAGTGTCTGCGGTGTTTCTGGTGAACCGCAGCCAAACCGAGTCGTTGGACGTGACCATCGAAGTGGCCGATCTGGGCGCATCCGTCATCGACGAGGCTGTCAGCGTGCACGATTCCGATGTCTACGCGCAGAACACGCTGGCAGATCAAACGCGGGTGGCATTGAAGTCGCTCACCCACGCCGTGCTCACCGACGGCGTGCTCACCGTGACGCTGCCTCCGGTCTCCTGGTCAGCGATTGCCCTGCGATGACGATGACTGCCACGCCGCGAAAAGTTCTGTACATCGGTGGTACCGGCACGATCAGCTCGTCGTCCGTTCATTTGTCTGTCGCCCAGGGTATGCAGGTGTTCGTGCTCAACCGTGGACACAACGCCAGGGGGCGACAGCTGCCCGGCTCGGTCACCTGGTTGACCGGTGACATCACGGATCGTGATTCCGTCACTGCGGCGCTCGGCGACTTGCGGTTCGACGTTGTCGTCAATTTTCTCTGTTTCAACGCCGCCGACGCGGCACAGGCGATCGAGATATTCCGCGATCGCACCCGCCACTACGTCCACATCAGCACCGCGTCGATGTATCGCAAGCCGATCCTTCAGGTTCCGATCGTGGAATCGAACCTGCGTCAGAATGGCTTTCTGCGGTACGCGCGGGAGAAGATCGCCGCCGAGGACACCCTGATGCGTGCGCATGTGGATGACGGGTTCCCGGTCACCATCGTGCGACCGTCTCACACCTACGACGAGGCGAACCCACCTCTCGCCGGCGGTTGGACGGTCTTCGATCGAATCGAGCGTGGAGCCGAAATCGTCGTCCACGGTGACGGCACGTCGTTGTGGACTCTGACCCACGCGGCCGACCTGGCGCAGGGCCTGGTGGGGCTGCTCGGGAATCAGCGGGCGATCGGCGAGGCGTTCCACATCACGTCAGATGACGTCTACACCTGGGATCAGATCTACTCGCTCGTCGGTGCCTCGCTGGGCGTGCCGGCGAAACTCGTCCATGTTCCGTCGGAGTTCTTCCCCGTTGCTGCACCCGATTGGGGCTGGTCCGAATTGTTCGTCGGAGACCTGGGCCACAGTGCGATCTTCGATACTTCCAAGATTCGCCGGTATGTTCCGGGATATGCGCCCAGCCGGACGTTCGTCGAAACGGTCGTGGAGATGGCGCGCTGGCGAAGCGGGCATCCGGCTGAAGCGGCAGGGGATCCGACTGCCGAAGCCGTGATCGACCGCATGGCGCTGGGGTATCACGAAGCGCGGACGATCTTCGAACGGCTCGCGCCTGACATTCACGTCCCTATTTGAGTTTCGAAGGGTTATCCATGACCACCGCACCACCTTAGGCATCCGCCCCGTCACGCACTCGTCGTGCGTGGCGGATAGGACGGCCACCAGCCCGTCGAGACGACGAATCTGTTCATTCCATTTCTGGAGGAGAACGGTTTCACGGTGCGCATCGAAGGCTCACCGGCGCCGTATGCCGATTCCGAGTACATGGCCCTGATCGATCTCGTCCTGCAGACCAACACCATGGCCTCGATCGAAAAGGACGAATTCACGGGGCTGAAGGCGGCCATCGAAAGCGGCACGGGGTCGGCGGCTGGCACGGCGGCATCGCCGATTCGTACCGCACCAACGTTGACTACCTGCAACTCATCGGTGGTCAATTCGCGGCTCACCCCGGCAAGGAACCCACCGACCACACCGGGGAACAATCTGACAACTACGTTCCCCACCGCATCAACATGCTTCCCGCCGCCGCGGATCACCCGATCACCCGGGGCATCGACGATTTCGATCTGGTCAGCGAGCAGTACTGGGTGCTCCATGACGACTACAACGATGTGCTGGCCACGACCACGCAGGCTGTTCGCCCCTGGGACCCGTGGCACCGCCCGGTCACCTCGCCGGCCATCTGGACCCGACAGTGGGGACAGGGGCGCATCTTCGTGTCCACCCCCGGGCATCGGGTCGACATTCTGCAGAACGCCAGCGTGCGCACCATGATCGAAAGGGGACTGCTATGGGCAGCCCGTTGAGAATAGGAGTAGTCGGCGTCGGAAAGATCAGCGAGCAGTATTTCGCCGAGTTTCCCAAGCTCCCCGGACTCAAGCTCGTGGCGGTCGCCGATCTGGATGCTTCTCGCGCGGCCGCCGTGGCGGCGGAGCAGGGTGTGCCGGCACTGACCGTCGACGAGCTGATCGCCTCGCCCGACGTGGACGCGGTGCTGAATCTCACCATTCCGGCAGCCCACGCCGAGGTGGCGCTGCGCGCGCTGGCAGCCGGTAAACACGTTTACGGGGAGAAGCCCCTCGCATTGAATCCGGACGAGGCGACACCTGTTCTCAGGTTGGCCGTCGAACGCGGTCTGCGGGTGGGGTCCGCTCCGGACACTGTGCTGGGTACGGGGGTGCAGACTGCCCGTGCGCTGCTCGATGACGGCCGCATCGGAACGCCGGTGGCGGCATCCGCTTTCTGGACGGCGCCGGGGCACGAACTCTGGCACCCTGCCCCGCAGTTCTACTATTCGGAGGGTGGCGGGCCGCTGTTCGACATGGGCCCGTACTACCTGAGCGCCCTCGTCACGCTGCTCGGACCGGTCGTGCGCGTATCGGGCAGCGTCGGACGCTCGGGGCGGGAGCGCACGGTGGCGACCGGGCCGCTCGAGGGAACGAGCCTCAGGGTCGAGATCGACACACACGTTTCCGCTTTGCTGGAGCATGCATCGGGCGTCACCTCGACGGTCATGATGAGCTTCGATGTGTGGGCGGCCCGGTTGCCGCGCATCGAGATCTACGGCACTCTCGGAACGATCGCGGTGCCTGACCCGAACCGTTTCAGCGATGCGACTGAGCTCTACACGAGTGACGACCGTCGTTGGCGCGAGGTGGAGCCCGAGGCCGGGTATGCGGATGCCGGGCGCGGCTACGGCCTGGCCGACATGGCGAGGGCCATTGAAACCGATCGCCCGCACCGGGCCTCTGCAGAATTGGCCTTCCACGTGTTGGAGATCATGGACGCCATCCTGCGCGCCGCCCATGATCGCTCTGTCATGGAACTGACCAGCACCGTGGAACGGCCGGCCATCGTGCCCGAGGGCGCCCTGCCGAGCCGCTGGTAGCAGGAAGGTCCCGCAGGGCCGGTCGCAGTGCTGCAGGGTCACAGGCCGACTAGGGAATAGGATTATGTTTATGCTTCAAACAAATAGCCCGTTGCCGGATCCCGAGCCCACGGAGTACGACAAGATGGTCGCCGGGGACTGGTACCGATACCGCTCCGGCCCAGAGCTCGCCGAGATGACGATCGCCACCCAACGCACCTGCCGGCGCATCACCGCTCTCTTCGATGAGGACCGGGACGCAGCCCAGGAGCTGTTCGTCGGCATGCTCGGCACGGCCGGAGAGGGCCTGGACTTCCGGCCGCCCCTGTACCTGGACTACGGTTCAAGGCTGCACGTGGGTGCCCACACCTTCATCAATGCCGACCTCCTGGCCCTCGGCGGCGGGGAGATCACGATCGGGCGGAACGTCCTGATCGGCCCGAGCGTTCGACTGTACACACCGGTCCACGCCCTCGACATCGACGAGCGACGGGCCGGCTACGAGAGGGTGTCGCCGATCAACATCGGCGACGATGTGTGGCTCGGCGGCAACGTCGTGGTCTGCCCCGGCGTCACGATCGGTGCCGGCAGCGTGATCGGCGCCGGCTCCGTCGTCACCCGCGATGTGCCGCCGGGAGTGATCGCCGTCGGCAACCCGGCTCGCGTCGTCCGCACGCTCGACGAGGGTGAGACCGCGGCCGAGGGCCAGTCGTCACCGACCGGCCCGTCGCTGTAGCACGTCCGGAACGGGCACAGCCGGGCGGCGGTAGCCTTGGATTGATTACCTGATGGGAAGGCACTGATGCAGGGAACCAACAACGACGACGTGCGACGGCACAACCTGTCGGTCGTCCTCCGCCTGGTGCACCGGGACGGACCGACGCCGCGCGCGGCGCTGACGCGTCGGACCGGCCTGAACCGGTCGACCATCGCCGCTCTCGTCGCCGAACTCGAGTCGCTCGGGCTCGTCGGGGAGCGCGACCCGGAATCCACCAACCAGGTGGGCCGGCCCAGTCCGGTCGTCTTCTGCGCCGAACGGGTGGTCGCCCTCGCGGTGAACCCCGAGATCGACGCCGTCACGATCGGGATCGTCGGGCTCGACGGCACCGTGCACCGCCGCATCCGTTACCCGACCGAACGGCCGCCGACCGCCAGCGAGGCCGTGAACATCTCCGCCGCCGTGATCGAGGGGATGCGAGGCGAACTCGAGACCCGCTTCCGCGTGGTCGGAATCGGCGTCGCTGTTCCGGGACTCGTGCGCGCCCCCGACGGCCTGGTGCGCCAGGCCCCCCACCTCGGCTGGGTGGACGAGCCGTTCAAGGACATGCTCGAGCAGGCCACGGGCTATCCCGTGGCCGCCGCCAACGATGCGATCCTCGGCGCGATGGCCGAGCACCATTTCGGTGCGGGGAAGGGCTTCACCGACCTGATCTACCTCAACGGCGGCGCCAGCGGCATCGGCGGCGGCATGATCATCGGCGGCACCGTGGTGGACGGCATCGCCGGCTACGCGGGGGAGTTCGGCCACATCCGGGTCAGCGACAGCGCCCGCACGGACACGGCCGGGATCGCCGGAACCCTCGAAGCCGAGGTCACCCGCGAGGAACTCCTCGAACCCCTCGGCCTGGCCGGCGCGGATGCCGACGAACTCGAGCAGGCACTGCTCGCCTCCGACGCGCCCGCCGTGCGGGCCGAGGTCAACCGTCAGGTCGACTTCCTGGCGGTGGCCCTGGCCGGGGCGATCAACATCCTGAACCCGCAGCTGGTCGTGCTCGGCGGATTCCTGGCGGCCCTGTTCTCGGTCGACCCGGAGCGCCTGAGGCTGGCCGTGGCCTCGATGACCCTGAGCTCCTCCTTCGACCTCGTGCGGGTCAGCGCGGCCGAACTCGGCTCGAATCTGCTGATGATCGGCGCTGCCGAGCTTGCCTTCGAGCAGCTGCTCGACGACCCGAGCGGATTGCCCGCCGTGGGCTGAACGCCGAGGGCGCCGAAGCGGCGGGCGCCCGGTGCACGATCGGGCCGATATCTGCAACTTCCGCGGTGTTCCCCGCATGGGGGAATAGGCGCCGGCGTGGCTGCCTTGTCTCCAAGAGCGGTTCCGTATTCCGCTGCTGGTACTGACGCCCGTGATGCGGTGCCTCGAACACCTTTTCAGACCAGCACGCCTGCGCCCCATCGGGCCGGCCCCATCGATACGAGGATCAACACCACGTGACTACCGCCGCCATCACCGTCATCACCGCCGCCGACCTGAGGTCGGCCGCGAAGCATCCCGGCGACGCTCTCTCCCGCGGCCAGCGCCTGGTCTACATCCTCGTGCTCGGTGCGCTCACCGCTCTCGGCCCGTTCACGATCGACCTGTACCTGCCCGCGTTCCCCACCCTGGAGGGTGAGTTCGGTGTCTCGGCGGCCGCCATCCAGCTGACCCTCACCGGCACCATGATCGGGTTCGGGTTCGGCCAGCTTGTGGTCGGCCCGTGGAGTGACAAGGTCGGGCGCCGCCTGCCGCTGATGCTCGCGACCGGCTTCCACATTCTGGCGAGTGTCGGCGCCGCCCTCTCGCAGGACATCGTCTGGCTCGGGGTCTTCCGTCTGCTGCAGGGCTTCGGCGCCGCGGCCGGCGCGGTCGTCGCCCTGGCGATGGTGCGCGACCTGTTCGGCGGCAAGCCGCTCGTGAAGATGCTTTCCCGCCTTGCGCTGATCAGCGGCCTGGCCCCCGTGCTGGCCCCGGTCATCGGCTCGCAGCTGCTGCTGGTGATGAGCTGGCGCGGCATCTTCTGGGTGCTCGCCGCCTACGGTGCGGTCGTGATCCTGGCCGTCGCGTTCTGGATCGTCGAGACGCTGCCGGATGCCGAGCGCCACACCAAGGGGCACAGTTCCCTCGGTCAGCGCTACCGTGCGGTGCTCAGCGACCGGATCTTCGTCGGCGTCGCGATTATCGGGGCGATGACCTTCACGGGTCTGTTCTCCTACCTTTCGGCGTCGTCGTTCCTGTTCCAGCAGGTCTACGATTTCAGCCCGCAGCAGTACGGCGTGCTCTTCGCCGTCAACTCGCTCGGCATCGTGATGGGTGTGCAGCTCAGCTCCCGACTCATGCACCGCTTCAACATCGGCCCGCAGTGGATCATCTCGGTGTCCACCGTGGTGCTCCTGATCACGGCCGCGGCCATCGTGCTGCTCGACCTCGCCGGCGCGGGACTCTGGGGCACCCTGGTGCCGCTGTGGTTCTTCATCGCGGCTTGCGGTTTCACCCTCCCCAGCGTGCAGGTCATCGCCCTGAACGCGCACGCGCATGAGGCCGGAACCGCCGCGTCGCTGCTCGGCGCCGCGAACTTCGGCGTCGCCGGACTGATCTCCCCGGTCGTCGGCGTGCTCGGCGTCGGGACAGCGGTTCCGATGGGCGCCGTGATGGGCGTCACCGCCATCGTGTCGATCTTCGCCTTGTGGCTCATCGTGCGCCCCCGGTCAGTGCCCGCGCTGGGGTATTGAGGCCGGATGGGCGCCGGGTGGCGGCATCCGTCAGCCTCCGGTCAGTGGCCAGTGGCCAGTGACCAGTGGCCAGTCCTTAGGCGTCAGTTGCCGCCGGTGGCTAACTCAGGAGATTTCCGATGGCGAGGCCGAGGTGACGACGGATGCCGCGTGATTCCGGCATCCGTCGCCACCGGCTTCGCAGATCTCCTGAGTAAGCCCCCGGAGATGCGCGGCAAATGGCCAGGCCGAACAGTCGCACGCTCGCACCGATCTAGCATGGTCAGATGATGAGCGAGCGCGCCCCCGAGACCGCAGCCACTCCCGCCACCCGACGCATCGCCCGCCGGTGGCCTCTGGTCAGCGGGTCCGCGGCGCTGTTGCTGGCCGTGGGGCTCGGCGCCCTGATCGTGCTGCGCGGCAACGGCCGCCCGCTGAAGATCGACGCCGAGTGGATGGACGAGATCCTCGAGCACCGGGCGCCCGCCTGGGAGTATCTCTCGCTCACGATGAACTACCTCGGTGCCGGAATCGCCGGCGTGATCGTGATCCCGGTGCTGATTCTGGTGGCGCTGCTGCTGCTCAAACGGCCGTGGGCGGCCGGTTACTTCGTGGTTGCCACGATCGTGAGCTCGGGACTGGTGCAGGTACTCAAATCACTGTTCGGTCGGGCGAGGCCGGAAGACATGCTGGTCATGTCAGATTTCGGATCCTTTCCGTCCGGCCATGTCGCCAATGCGGCGACCATGGCGGGCTGTCTCGGCATCCTCTTCCCCCGCGTCTGGGTTTGGCTGGCCGGCGCCCTCTACACGGTTCTAATGATGGTCAGCCGCACCTATCTGGGTGCACACTGGCTCACGGATACGATCGGCGGGCTGCTGCTCGGTGCGTCCGTCGCCGTGCTGCTGTGGGCCCCGGTCGCCGCGAAGCTCCAGGGGGAGCGCGAACTGGCGGCGCAGCATCCGTCGCCCTTGCGAATTCGACGGAGAAATTCCGCGTAGAGCCCTAAGTCGGGGCAAAATCGCGCGTTTTGGGCAAAATCTCCGTCGAATTGGTTCGGGCAGGGCGCACGGGCGCGTCGGCAGTCGCATCGGTAACGGTGCCGAGGCATCCGTCGCCCCTAACGAATTCGACGGAGATTTTCCTCACGACAGCCCCACATCAGCCCGAAACGCGCGTTTTCCTCGAAATCTCTGTCGAATTGGTGAAGGGCGACGCGCGGGGCTGACGGCGACGGATGCCCCGGGGTAGCGTCGACGCATGAGAATCCTCCTTGTCGGGGCGGGCGGCGTCGGCGACGCGTTCGCGAAGATCATCGCCAGGCGCACGTTCTTCGAGCACGTCATCGTGTGCGACTACGACCGGGCCCGGGCGGAACGCACCATCGTCGCAATCGGCCTGAAGCACGGGCACGCGGTGGCAGCCCGGTTCTCCGCCGAGCAGATCGACGCCGGCGACCCGGACATGGTCGCCGGCGTCGCGCTCAGGCACGGCGCCACCCACGTGATGAACGCGGTCGAGCCGAAGTTCGTGCCCACGGTGTTCGCCGGGGCGCTCGCCGCCGGCTGCGACTACCTCGACATGGCCGTGAGCCTGTCCGAACCGCACCCCACGGACCCCTACCGCCAGACCGGGGTCATGCTCGGCGACGACCAGTTCGCGCAGGCCGCCGACTGGGAGACCGCCGGCCGCCTCGCCCTGGTGGGCATGGGCGTCGAGCCGGGACTCTCGGATGTCTTCGCCCGCTACGCCTCGGACCACCTGTTCCGGCAGATCGAGGAGCTCGGCACGCGCGACGGTGCGAACCTGGTCGTGCACGACGACGTCGGAAACGAGATCTTCGCGCCCTCGTTCAGCATCTGGACCACGATCGAGGAGTGCCTGAACCCGCCGCTGATCTTCGAGAAGGACCGCGGCTGGTTCACCACCGAGCCGTTCAGTGAACCGGAGATGTTCGACTTTCCGGAGGGCATCGGCCGGGTCGAATGCGTGAACGTGGAGCACGAGGAGGTGGTGCTGATGCCGCGCTGGCTCGACGCGAATCGGGTCACCTTCAAGTACGGCCTCGGCGAGGAATTCATCGGCGTGTTGAAGACCCTGCACCTGCTCGGCCTCGACAGGGTCGACCCGGTGCGGGTGCGCAGCGCCTCCGGCCCGGCGCTGGTCGCCCCACGCGATGTGGTGGCCGCCTGCCTGACTGACCCGGCCACGATCGGCCCGCGGATGACCGGCAAAACCTGCGCGGGCGTGTGGGTCACCGGCACGGGGCCGGGCGGCCTGCCGCGCGAGGTCTACCTCTACCACGTCGCAGACAACGAGTGGACGATGCGCGAATACGACACCCAGTGCGTGGTCTGGCAGACCGCCCTGAACCCGGTGATCGCCCTGGAACTGCTGGCCGCGGGCACCTGGGCCGGCATCGGCGTGCTCGGCCCGGAGGCCTTCGATGCGAAGGCGTTCCTCGACCTGATGAGCGCGCCCGAATCCGAGGGCGGTTACGGCCAGCCCTGGGGGATGGAGGACCGGCTGGCGTCCTGACGCGCACTCGACCCTGCGACGTGCCAGGCGGATGCCCGAGCGCATAGCTGCGGCCGCGGCGCGGGTGGTGCGCCACTACGCGCGTGGCGTGCTATCCGCGCAACGGCGCACCACCCGCGCGACGCGAATCCCGGCAGGGCGGGATCGGGATCACCGCCCGACCGAGCCGGATGCGAGATGATGCTGTGACTGAGCGCGAAACATCCGTCGGAACGAAAGCGGTGCGGGAATGATCAATGGTGATGTCTCCTTCTGGTGGAACCAGCTCGGCCGGCCGGCCAACCGCGACCCACTGCCCGGGCCGACGACGGCCGATGTGTGCATCGTGGGTGCCGGCTATACCGGGCTGTGGACGGCCTATTACCTGAAGAAGGCGGCCCCGGCGCTTCGGATCGTCATCGTGGAGCAGCGCTTCGCCGGCTACGGAGCGTCAGGGCGGAACGGGGGCTGGCTGACCAACTCGGTCACCGGCGGCCGTCAGCAGTACGTGAAGTCGCACGGCCGGGGCGCGGCGGCCCGGTTCCAGACCGGCATGAACGAGACCGTGGACGAGGTGATCCGGGTCGCCGAGGCCGAGGGCGTCGACGCCGACATCGTCAAGGGCGGTGAGTTCACCGTGGCCTACGACCAGCCGCAGCAACGAAGGCTGGAGGCATCCGCTCGGTCGGAGCAGGCCTGGGACATGACGGATGTCGAACTCCTCTCCCCGGCGGCTGCGCGCGCCCGTATCGACGTGGCCGGCGCCACCGGGGCGATGTGGCACCCGCACTGCGCGCGCATCAACCCCGCCAAACTCGCGGCCGGGCTTGCCCGGGTGGTGGAGGGTCTCGGCGTGGAGATCTTCGAGAATACCCGGGTCAGCGAGATCACGCCGCACCGGGCGATCACCGACCGCGGCGCCGTGCAGGCGGAGTTCGTGGTGCGTGCGACGGAGGGGTTCACGGCGGGCCTGAAGGGACTGCACCGGGCGTGGCTGCCGATGAACTCGTCGCTGATCGCGACCGCGCCGCTCAGCGCGGACGTCTGGCAGAGCATCGGCTGGGCAGGCCGGGAGACCCTCGGTGACATGGCGCACGCCTATATGTACGCGCAGCGCACCATTGACGACCGCATCGCGATCGGCGGTAGGGGCGTGCCGTACCGGTTCGGGTCGCAGACGGATTCCGACGGGCGGACCCCGGCGAGCACGGTGGAGGCGCTGCGAGGCATCCTGACCCGGTTCTTCCCGGCGACGGCTGGCGCGCAGATCGACCACGCCTGGTCGGGGGTGCTCGGCGTGCCGCGCGACTGGGCGGCGACCGTGGGGCTGGACCCGGCGACCGGGCTGGCCTGGGCCGGTGGCTATGTGGGCACCGGGGTGGCCACGACGAACCTGGCCGGGCGCACGCTGACCGACCTGATCCTCGGCAACGACACCGGCCTCACCCGGCTGCCATGGGTGAACCACCGGGTGCGTAACTGGGAGCCGGAGCCGCTGCGCTGGCTCGCCGTGCACGCGCTCTACCGCGCATACTCGCTGGCCGACCACGCCGAGCTGACCCGGCGGCGGACGACGTCGCCGATCGCGTCCGTCGCCGACGTGGTCTCGGGTCGAGGACACTAGCGGGGGCGCTCGTGCCGCGCGGCTGCTCCGGTGTGTGCGCGGTGCGTGAACGAATTCGACGGCGGTTTTGCCGATAACAGCTGGTTTGGGGCCGAAAATCTGGCTTTCGGGCAAAATCTCCGACGAATTGCCACGGTGGCCGGCTGCCGGGGACCGGGCCTGGTGTGATCTACTCGACGCATGAGCGTTGAGCCGGGGGTTTCGCAGCACGCCGTGCGGCAGGCGGAGGCCGCCGCGGATTCAGCCGCCGCGGCTGCCGGGGTGACCGTGCGGCAGGCTGAACCCCGCGACCTCGCCGCGGTGATCGGCCTGTTCGAGCGCACTTGGGGCGTGGGCCACAGCCCCGACAGGTCGATGCTCCTGGCGCTCGACTTCGCCGGCAACACCGTGATGATGGCAACCAAGGCCGGCAAACCGGTCGGCGCGACGCTCGGCTTCCTCGGCTGGACCGACGGCATCCACCTGCACTCGCACATGGCAGCGGTCGTGCCGTGGCAGCGCGGCAGTGGGGTCGGCTACGCGCTCAAACTCTTCCAGCGGGCACTCTGCCTGCAGCACGGCATCGCAGACATGCGCTGGACTTTCGACCCGCTGATCCGCCGCAACGCGCACTTCAACCTGGTCAAGCTGGGCGCCGAGGTGGTGCGCTTCCTGCCGGATTTCTACGGTCGGCTCGACGACGTCATCACCGGCAGCGACCGGAGTGACCGGTTCGAGGTGCGCTGGCGCCTCGATTCTCCGCGCACCCTCCGGGCACTGGCCGGCGAACTCCCCCCAGTCTGGACGGGCAGCGACTCGCTGCCTCTTGACGTGGACTTCGAGCGGCTGCGCGCCGACGACCCGGCCGAGGCCGTCCGGCGCCGGGACGAGTCCCGGGCGCTGTTCCAGAACAACCTGTCTCGCGGGATGCGCCCCGAGCTCACTGAGAACAACGATTACATCTTCACACCGGATGTCCCCGACCGCCGACCGGCCCCTGACTGAGCCTCGCCCGCCCGCGGTGCGCGCTGCGCGCCCTGCCCGCGCCGCCACCCCGCGCCAGCCGCCACCCCGTCCCAGATCGAGATGGCGGTTTTGCCTCGGGTGCGTTCCTCGTCGAAGTGGGGCAGGGCGGCGGCGGTCTGGCTCAGCGGGTAGGTCATCTCGATCCGGGCGCGACCGTGTCCGGGTCGATGAGCTCGCGCATCACATCGAGATCGGTGACGCTGGCCGACGGCACGAGCGGGCGGAGGCTCTGCCGCGAAAAGATTCCCAGGGCCGATGCGGCGAGGATGTGCCCGATCGGGCCGAGGAGACGACCGCCGGCAGCGGAGGACAGCACCAGCGTTCCGCGTGGGGTGGACGCGCGGCGGCAGTCAAACAGGGAGCGATTGCCGGAGATCGAAAGTCACCTCGTTCTGCCGCCCCTTGGCTGTGAAATCCTCGGAGGTGTAATCGATCACGTGGTCTGATTCGCGGAGCGGCGAAGAACGGATGCCGCGCTACTCCCCGTGCCGGGTGAAGCGTCGCTCGAACCAGTAGAGCAGTTCGGGGCGCACCCGGTTCAGATCCTGCAGGGTCATCGGTTCGGGCACCCGCACCACGGGTACGCCGAGCTGATCGACCACCGTGTCCATGGCTCCGCGCGAGTAGTACTGCCCGCGCATGCGCACCAGCAGTCGGCCGTCGGTGCCGGTGACGAAGAGCTGCGGCTGCGTGTCGAGCGCCCCGCTCCGGTAGAGGTCGAGCAGCACGACGTTGCCGATCTCGTCCGCCGAGAAGTCCTTGACCAGGCCCATGAAGCCGCGTTCCGAGATGCCCTCGGAATCGACACGGATGATGGTGCGAGTGTAGGCGAGATAGGCAAGTGCGCAGATGCTCAGGAGTACAACCTGGGCGATGGCAACCGGACGCCAGGTGCCGTTAGGGATGCTGAGCCAGAAGAGCACGGCGGAGATGGGTGCGACAAGGGCCAGGACGGAAAGCCCCGACTGCACCAGCAACCGGCCGTGCGGCCGCAATGCGTGCGTGTGCATGCGCACACCCCCGTTGAATCTCACCCTTGGTTCCCCCTCGCCGGTGTACACAGATTATCTCGGATTTTGCGTGAGTGCGGCAGTCACCGATAGGGGGGGTGCCGTGTCGAAACCGGAACAGACGACGGATGCCCGCGAACCGTATAGTGAGCGGGTGCCATCCTTGTCTCTCCGTAGAAGCGGTCCGCGCGGTCCGCGCGCCCGACTGCATCCGGCGCAGGTCGTGGTCGCCGGATTCGCCGCCGCCATCCTGGTCGGCACGGTGCTGCTGATGATCCCGATCGCGACGCCCGGCCCCGGCGGCACCCCGTTCCTGATCGCGGCTTTCACGGCCACGTCGGCCGTTTGCGTGACCGGGCTGACCGTTGTCGATACCGCAACGTTCTGGTCGCCGTTCGGCCAGGTCATCATCCTGGCCCTGATCCAGGTCGGCGGCTTCGGGATCATGACGTTCGCCTCGGTCATCGGGCTCGCCGTGATCCGCAAGATGTCCCTTCGGTCCCGCATGACGGCGGCCGCCGAGGTCAAGAGTTTCGGGCTCGAGGATGTCCGCGGGCTGGTTCTCGGCGTCGTGCGCATCTCCCTGATCGTGGAGTGCATCGTGGCGGTGTTGCTGAGCCTGCGGTTTTGGATCGGATACGGCGAAGCGCCGGGCCGGGCCATCTGGCTCGGCGTGTTCCACTCCGTGTCCTCGTTCAACAACGCGGGCTTCGCCCTGTTCAGCGACAACCTCATCTCCTATGCGACGGACCCGTTCATCTGCCTGCCCATCGCCGCCGCCGTGATCCTCGGCGGCCTGGGCTTCCCGGTGATCATGCAGCTGCGCAAGCACCTCCGGAACCCGCTGAAGTGGTCGATGAACACCCGCATCGTGCTGGCAGGAACGATCACACTTCTGGTCGCGGGCACCGTCTTCATCACCGGCGTGGAGTGGAACAACCCGGGCACGCTCGGACCGCTGGACTGGCCGAGCAAGCTCCTGGTGGGCTTCTTCCAGTCGGTGCAGACGCGCACGGCCGGGTTCAACAGCCTCGACATCGGGGCGATGGATTCCGCGAGCCTGCTCGGCATGGACGTGCTCATGCTGATCGGCGGCGGCCCGGCCGGCACCGCCGGCGGCATCAAGATCACCACCTTCGCTGTGCTGTTCTTCATCCTGCTGACCGAAATCCGCGGCGAGGTGGCCGTGAACGTCTTCGGCAAGCGCCTCTCCCGGGCCGTGCACCGTCAGGCGATCACCATCGTGCTCCTGGCGGTTGCGGTGATCACGGTCTCCACGATCGCCCTGATGCTGATCACCGATATCGGCCTCGATGCGCTTCTGTTCGAAGTGATCTCCGCGTTCGGTACGGTGGGGCTCTCCACCGGGATCACCGCGGGTCTGCCCCCGGCCGGTCAGATCATCCTGATGCTGCTCATGTTCATCGGTCGGCTGGGCCCCATCGGGTTCGCCTCGGCGCTCGCCCTGCGGGACCGCCCCACCGGGTACGAATTACCGAAAGAGAGGCCCATCATTGGCTAAGTTTTCCCTGTTCGGGCACCAGCAGCCCGCACGCATGGCCGAAGCGGATGCGATCGTCGTGATCGGTCTGGGCCGTTTCGGCAGCGCCCTTGCACTCGAGCTGATGGCCAGCGGCAGCGAGGTGCTCGGCATCGACGGAGACGAGGAGATCGTGCAGGCGCACAACGGCCTGCTCACCCACGTCGTGCGCGCCGACTCGACGAAGGAGGAGACCCTCCGCCAGCTCTCGGTGCCGGACTTCAGCAGCGCGGTCGTCGCGATCGGCGGAGACATCCAGGCGAACATCCTCACCGCGAGCCTGCTGCTCAAGCTGGGCATCCCGAATATCTGGGCCAAGGCGGTCAGCGACCCGCACGGCGAGATCCTGCGTCAGATCGGCGTCACGCACGTCATCTACCCCGAGAAGGACATGGGCAAACGGGTGGCCCACCTCGTGCGCGGGGTGATGCAGGACTACATCGAGATCGACGAGAACTTCGCCCTCGTGAAGACGAACCCGCCGCAGGAGATCGTCGGCGTGCCGCTCGGCAAATCGAGCGTGCGCACCATCCACGGGGTCACGGTCACGGCATTCAACCGCCCCGGCAAGGGCTGGAGCTACACGACGCTTGACACGACGTTGGAGGCCGACGACGTCATTTTGATCGCCGGCGACGTGCGCAAGGTGGAGTCCTTCAGCCGCCTCAGGTAGCGGATGCCGTCGGCCTTCCCGGTCGGCGAGGAGCTGGGTGCGGCGGGGCTGGGTTGGGTGCGGCTGGGCTCGGCTCGGGCTCGAAGAGTAGGCTCAGCCGGATGAGCCTCGCCGCCGCCCAATTCGTCTCCAGTACCACCCTCGGAACCCGAATCGTGGTGCGCACCCGCATCGAGGGCGGGGTCACCGATGCCGTGGGTTACTTGCGGTCCGTCTCCGACACCGGGTGCATGGTTGAGACCAAACGCGGTCTGGTCGCCCTCGCGCTCGCCGATGTCGTGGCCGCGAAGCCGGTGCCGCCGCCGCCCGCGCCGCGTGCGCCGCGGCATCCGCTCGCCGACTAGTCCCCGATGCTCGCCGGTGGTCGCCGGTGCTCGCCGGACCTGCCCCGACACTCCCGTGGCTAACTCAGGAGATCCGTGAGCGGCCGCAGGCTGCTCCGCACTGGTCTGCGGCCACGGCAGAGCGGTCCGCCCGGATCTCCTGAATTGGCCCCATGCCGGGCGCAGTCGGAGCCTCGCGTCGTGCATAACTCCTGCCAATTCTCGGCGGGGGGCTGTTCCAGGCCTCTATTGGCCACATCCGGCAGAATGTGCGGGAGCTGTGCACGCGGGTCGGTGGCTAACTCAGGAGAACCTCGGCCAGTTGCGGTTTCTGCCCCGGCATCAGGCGGTGGATGTCCGCGTGCGGCTTGAATCTCCTGAGTTAGCCCCATCCGAGCAGGGAAGCAGCACTGCGGGGGCGGAAGATTCGCACCCCCGAGAGTTGATTGTCGAGGGCGTCGAGACTGGTACCGCGCACGTGCTGCAGTACGATTTGGCGGAGAATGGGGGATTCGAACCCCCGAGGGCTCTCACCCAACACGCTTTCCAAGCGTGCGCCATAGGCCACTAGGCGAATTCTCCTGGCCGAACGTTCCCTCAAGGAACGACCTAGAGAATCTTACCTGTTTCCGGCGGCCTCCGTGCACACTCACCCCGGCCGCCCGGTACAGGCTCGGAATCGACCCAGAATCGGCCCGTTTTCGGCCTCGTCGGCTTTGCGTCTAAACTGAGGGTCGGCTCCTCGTGTGGCGCCATCTCGGCCAACTCCCCCAGGACGGAAACGTAGCAAGGGTAACCGGGCTCTGGTGGGTGCGCGAGGAGTCTTTTTCATGCCCGCTCACCGGAGAAACAGCCCAGCCCAGCCCCGCCACAGCCGCAGGCCGTTAGCAATGATAACGATTTCGCCTCATCTCGTAAGATGAGATGGCGCAGTTAACGCCCCCGCCCCGATAGTGCCTGGAGGCACCATGGCTGAAATATTCGGTAAACCCTTTCTCTGGCCAGACCGGTCACCGCATCCGCTCAGCGCTGAAGCGCTCGCCAGCGTCGATGCCTGGTGGCGGGCCGCCAACTACCTGTCGGTAGGGCAGATCTACCTGCTCGACAACCCGCTATTGCGTGAGCCGCTCACGCGGGACCACATTAAGCCTCGTCTGCTCGGCCATTGGGGAACCACCCCGGGACTCAATTTCCTTTACGCACACCTGAACCGGGCCATCCAGGAACGGTCGATCAGCACCCTCTACGTCACCGGCCCCGGCCACGGCGGCCCCGGGATGGTGGCCAACGCCTACCTCGACGGCACGTACTCCGAGATCTACTCCGGCGTCGACCAGAGCGAGCAGGGCGTCAAGGCCCTGTTCCGCCAGTTCTCGTTCCCCGGCGGCATTCCGAGTCACGCGTCGCCCGAGACGCCCGGCTCGATCCACGAGGGCGGCGAGCTTGGTTACGCGCTCAGCCACGCCTACGGCGCCGCGTTCGACAACCCCGACCTGCTGGTCGCCGCGGTCGTCGGCGACGGCGAGGCCGAGACCGGCCCGCTGGCCACCAGCTGGCACTCGAACAAGTTCATCGATCCGCTTCAGGATGGCGTCGTGCTGCCGATCCTGCACCTCAACGGGTACAAGATCGCCAACCCCACCGTGCTCGCCCGCATCCCGGAAGAGGAGCTCCTCGACCTGATGCGCGGCTACGGCCACAAGCCCTACATCGTCGCCGGTGGCTTCGACGGCGAGGATCCCCTCCTCGTGCACCAGCGCATGGCGCTCACCCTCGACGAGGTGCTCAACGAGATCGCCGCGATCAAGGCGCGCGCCCTCGCCGGCGACACCGAGCGGCCGCGCTGGCCGATGATCATCCTGCGCACGCCCAAGGGCTGGACCTGCCCGCCCGTCATCGACGGGGTGCAGGTCGTCGACTCCTGGCGTTCGCACCAGGTGCCGCTGAGCAACGCCCGCGACACCGAGGCGCACACCCGACTGCTCGAAGAGTGGTTGTCCTCCTACCGGCCGGGCGAACTCTTCGATGCAAGCGGCGCCCCCGTGGCAGAGGTTTCGTCGCTGGCCCCCGCGGGCGACCTGCGAATGAGCGCGAACCCGGTCGCCAACGGCGGGCTGCTGCGCCGGGCGCTGAAGCTGCCCGACTTCCGGGAGTACGCGGTGGATGTCCCCTCCCCGGGCGCCACCACCGATGAGGCGACCAAGGTTCTCGGCACCTGGCTGGCCGACGTCATCCGTGACAACCCCGACAATTTCCGCATCTTCGGGCCCGACGAGACGGCCTCCAACCGCCTCGCCCCGGCCGTCTACGCGGCCACCGACAAGCAGTGGAACGCTGAATTCCACGAGGGTGACACGAACCTCGCCCGCGCCGGCCGGGTGATGGAGATGCTCAGCGAACACCAGTGCCAGGGCTGGCTGGAGGGCTACCTGCTCACCGGCCGTCACGGCCTGTTCAACTGCTACGAGGCCTTCATTCACATCGTCGACTCGATGTTCAACCAGCACGCGAAGTGGCTCAAGGTCACCCGCGAGATCCCGTGGCGCCGCTCCATCTCGAGCCTGAACTACCTGCTCAGCTCGCACGTCTGGCGCCAGGATCACAACGGGTTCTCGCATCAGGACCCCGGGTTCATCGACCACGTCGTGAACAAGAGTGCGGATGTCGTGCGCGTCTACCTGCCGTTCGACGCCAACACGCTGCTCGCCACCTACAGCCACTGCCTGCGCAGCGTGGACTACGTCAACGTGGTCGTCGCCGGCAAGCAGCCCGCGCCGAACTGGCTCACCATGGACCAGGCCGTCGCGCACTGCAAGCGGGGTCTGGGCATCTTCGACTGGGCCGGAACCGAGACGTTCGGCACCTCACCCGACGTCGTGCTGGCCGCCGCCGGCGAGGTGCCCACCCTCGAAGTACTGGCCGCGGCCGCCATCCTCCGGGAATGGCTGCCCGACCTGTCGGTGCGCGTCGTGAACGTCGTTGACCTGATGCGCCTGCAGTCCGAGGCGGACCACCCGCACGGCCTCAGCGACAACGAGTTCGACGCCATTTTCACGGCCGACAAGCCGATCGTGTTCGCCTACCACGGGTATCCGTGGCTGATCCATCGCCTGACCTACAAGCGCAACGGGCATGGCAACCTGCACGCCCGCGGCTACAAGGAGAACGGCACCACCACCACACCGTTCGACATGGTCATGCTCAACGACCTCGACCGGTACCACCTGGTGATGGACGTCATCGACCGGGTTCCCGGACTCGGCGCCCGCGCCGCCCTGCTTCGCCAGGAGATGCAGGATGCCCGCCTCCGGGCCCGCAATTACACCCGCGACCACGGGGAAGACATCCCCGCCGTCACCGAATGGGTCTGGGACGCCGATGGCGTCGGCGTGACCCCCGACAATGCCGGTGTCTCCACCGGCGGAGACAACGTATAAATCGTGGCTGACAGTATCTACATCACCTCTGCCGAGGGAAACACCGGCAAATCCACCATCGCCCTGGGCGTGCTCGACACCCTGCTCCGTTCGGTGCAGCGCGTCGGCGTGTTCCGGCCCGTGGCCCGCTCGGCGCACCACCCCGACTACGTGCTCGAGCTGCTGCTCTCGCACCTGTCCAGTGCGTCTGCGCTCACCGTGCAGCCCCCGCTGACCTACGATGACTGCGTCGGCGTCACTTACGACGAGGTGCACCTCGACCCCGACGCGGCCCTTGGCCGCATCGTGCAGCGCTTCAAGGCCGTCGAGGCCCAGTGTGACGCGGTGGTCGTGATCGGCTCCGATTACACGGATGTCGGCAGTCCCACCGAGCTCGCCTTCAACTTGCGCATCGCCGCCAACCTGGGGGTTCCGGTGCTGCTGGTCCTCGGCGGGCGGGTCGGTCCCGGCCAGCGCGACACGCTCAGCCAGGGTGACCGGCAGCTCGGGCAGAGCGACCCGCGCACGGCCGAGGACATCCGCCAGTTGACCGACGTGACCCTGGCCGAACTGCGCGACGAGCACGTCTCACTGCTCGGCGTGATCGTCAACCGCGCCGATCCGACTCGGCTCGATGAGCTCATCGACGCCGTGCGGAGCGTGATCGACGCCGTCGCGTTGCCCGGCAACGGGCGCCACGCGGTGCCGGTCTGGGCGCTGCCCGAAGACTCGTTCCTCGTGGCTCCGAGCATGAAGAGCATCCTCAAGGCCACCGACGGCACGCTCGTCAAGGGTGACCCCGCGTTGCTGTCCCGGGAGGCGCTCGGCGTGGTCGTGGCGGCCATGTCGATGGTCAACGTGCTGCCGCGCCTGTTCGAAGGCGCCGTGGTTGTGGTTCCCAGCGACCGCCCGCAGGTGCTGCTGGCCGTTCTGATGGCGAACTCGTCCGCGACGTTCCCGTCGATCGCCGGCATCGTGCTGGTCGGCGGCTTCGCCCTGCCCGAAGAGATCGGGCGGCTCGTCGAGGGGCTCGACGCCTCGGTTCCGATCATCAGCACCGAGCTGAACTCCTATGACGCCGCGCTGCGCATCACGCACACGCCCGGACGGATGGCCGCCGACTCGCAACGCAAACGCGACACGGCGCTGGCGCTCTTCGAAGGCCACGTGGAGGCATCCGTGCTGCTCGACCGGCTCAAGGTGAGCCGCGCCGACGTGGTGACGCCGCTGATGTTCGAGTACATGCTGCTCGAACGCGCACGCACCAACCAGAAGCGCATCGTGCTGCCCGAAGGGGACGACGACCGCGTGCTGCGCGCCGCCGCGACCCTGCTGGCCCGCGATGTGGCCGACATCACGATTCTCGGTGAGGAGTTCGAGGTGCGCTCGCGTGCCATCGGCCTCGGCCTGGACATCTCCAAGGCGCAGGTTCTGAGCCCCTTCGACGACGTGCTGCGGCGCAAGTTCGCGGAGGCGTACGCGAAGCTGCGCGCCCACAAGGGCGTCACGGTCGAGCAGGCCATGGAACTCGTCACCGACGTCTCCTACTTCGGCACCATGATGGTGCAGCTCGGGCTGGCGGACGGCATGGTGTCCGGGGCGACGCACACCACGGCGCACACCATCCGGCCGAGCCTGCAGATCATCAAGACGCGTCCGGGAGTCTCGGTCGTGTCCAGCGTGTTCCTGATGGCGCTGGCCGACAAGGTGCTCGTCTACGGCGACTGCGCGGTGAACCCCGACCCCACCGCGGAGCAGCTCGCCGACATCGCCATCTCGGCGTCGGAAACGGCCGTCGAGTTCGGTATCGAGCCGCGCATCGCCATGCTGAGCTACTCGACCGGCGAGTCCGGTCAGGGTGCCGACGTGGACAAGGTGCGGGCCGCCACCGCCCTCGTGCGGGAGCGTCGCCCCGACCTCCTGATCGAGGGTCCCATCCAGTACGACGCGGCAGCGGATGCCGCCGTCGCCGCCACGAAGATGCCCGGTTCGGCTGTTGCCGGCCGTGCCACCGTCTTCATCTTCCCCGACCTGAATACGGGCAACAACACGTACAAGGCCGTGCAGCGGAGCGCCGGAGCAGTGGCCATCGGCCCCGTCCTCCAGGGCCTGCGCAAACCCATCAATGACCTTTCTCGAGGAGCACTAGTGCAGGACATCGTCAACACCGTAGCCATCACCGCGATCCAGGCCGCGACGCTCGCAGCGTCCGAGTCCGGCGCCCCGGCAGCTTCGGCTTCCGGTGCGGCATCTTCCGCTTCGGCCGCAGCGGCGGTGTCCGCATGACCGCCATCCTGGTCGTCAACTCCGGATCGTCCTCGTTCAAGTACCAACTGATCGACATGGACACCGAAACCGAGCTCGCCAGCGGCCTGGTCGAGCGCATCGGCGAGCCGATCGGGCACTCACGGCACACCGCGGGCACGTCGAAGGACGGCCGCACCGAGCGCGACCTGCCGATCATGGACCACACCGCCGGCTTCGCCGTGATGATCGAGGCCTTCGCCGAGCACGGTCCGAAGCTGTCCGAGGCGAACCTGATCGCCGTCGGCCACCGCGTGGTGCAGGGCGGCAACCGGTTCTTCGAGCCGACCGAGATCACCCACCTGGTCGAGCTGAACATCGAGGACCTCTCCGAGATCGCTCCGCTGCACAACCCGGCCAACGTGCAGGGCATCCGTGCCGCCCGCGCCAGCTTCCCGAACGTGCCCCACGTCGCCGTGTTCGACACCGCGTTCCACCAGACGCTGCCGCCGGCCGCGTACACCTACGCGATCGACAAGGACATCGCGACGCGGTACCGCGTGCGCAAGTACGGCTTCCACGGCACCTCGCACAAGTTCGTCTCGGAGGCCGTGGCGGCCTACCTCGACCGACCCCTGGCCGAGCTCAAGACGATCGTGCTGCACCTGGGCAACGGGGCATCCGTGTGTGCCGTCGACGGCGGAGAATCGATCGACACCTCCATGGGTATGACCCCGCTGCAGGGGCTCGTGATGGGCACCCGCTCGGGCGACATCGACCCGGCCGTGATCTTCCACCTGCGCCGCCGGGCCGGGATGACCACCGCCGAGCTCGACGACCTGCTCAACCGCCGCGGCGGCATGCTGGCCCTGGCCGGCAACGGCGACATGCGCGACGTGGAGGATGCCGCGGTCGCGGGCGACCCGGTCGCCCAGGCTGCCCTCGACGTGTACTTCCACCGCATCAAAGGCTATGTCGGCAACTACTACGCGCAGCTCGGAACCGTGGACGTCATCGTCTTCACCGCGGGGGTCGGTGAGAACTCGCCGATCGTGCGCGCGGGCGCCCTGGCCGGACTCGAGGGCATGGGGATCGAAATCGACCCCGTGCGTAACGAAGCCAAGTCCCGCGCGCCGCGCGTGATCTCCACGGACAACTCCCGGGTAACCGTGCTCGTCATCCCGACGAACGAGGAGCTGGAGATCGCCCGGCAGACGCTGGGGACGATCAAGCGCACGCATCCGTCGGTGTAGGGGTTCACTGGCAGGGGTTTCGGCTCCTGTGTCTCGTTGATGCTTGGGTTGATGCTTTCGTTGATCGGCCGTTTCCGGGTTTCGGGGGCGGCCGATTGGCGTGTGGGGGATTGGGGCGCTCGGGATGCGGGGTGCGGGGTGCGGGGTTGCGTAACTTCGGAGTTTTTGGCGACACGCGGCATCCGTGGGTTGCGGATGCGGCGTGTCGCGATTTTCTCCGAGGTTACGTTCGTCATGGGTCGGGCTGGTCCGTGGGCGCGGCGGTTGCGGCGGGCCGGCCCCGCGACATCAGCATGGGCCCCGCGCGGCTGCTGCGCCGCTGCGCTCATGGCACGCCTGAGGCGGAGCGGCGCGGAGCGGCGCAGCGCCCGCGCTGCCCCAGCGCTCGCACCCGCGCAGCACTCGCGCCCGCGCTGCCCGACCGATCAGAGGGGGTCGTCGCGCCGCGTGAGGAGGCGGCCGAAGCGGCGGGACTGCTCGCGCTGGGCATCCGTCACGACGCGCGCGATGGCGGCGAGCGTGGTCTCCCACTCGTAGAGCACCTGGTCCTGGGTGAGCCGGATCGACCGGCGTCCGAGGGCCTCGGTCTTGAGGTCGCGAATGCGGTCGGCGTGGAAACGGTCGGGGCCGTGCCATTTCTCGCCGTCGGTTTCGATGGCGACGCAGTCCTCGACGACGAGATCTTCGTCGCCGATGCCTGCCACCTTCACCTGCGCCACCACCGAGTAGCCCACATGCCGCAGCCGACGCCGCACGATCGTCTCCATGCCGGAGCCCGAGGTGAATTCCAGCTCGCGAATGCCTCCCGCCAGCCGGACCGGCGCCCGTGCGCACAGCTCGCGCACCTGGTCGATCGTGAGGAATCCCTCGTGCACCGCCGACTCGAGGCAGGCGATCGCATGCTCCTCGTCGAGGCAGTGGATGGCCTGCCAGACCGCCTCCATCGGCGAGACCAGCCAGGATCGCTCGGTGGTTCCCGGGAACTGCGGCTGCGCCCAGTGGTAGTGGATTCGCTGCCCGCCCTGATCCCGCACGGGCCGAGTGCCGGTCGCGTGCGCGGGCACCTGCAGGTGCAGCGAACGGTCGATTCCGGCCCAGACGTTGGCCCGGCGCAGGGCGCTGAGGCAGCTGATCCGGCCGTGGGCAACGGCGGCATCGCGCTGGTCGCGGTCGGCGTGGGCGCAGAGGTAGACGCCCCGCGCGGCGCGCACGACGGTTCCGCGCGCAATGGCCATGCGCAGCTGCCGGGGAGTGACGCCGAGCCGGAGCAGTTCGTCGGTCATGGCGGCGTGTCCGAGGGTGCAGATGAGGGTCGCTGTGCTGCGCATTCGTTCAGGATGCCCGCGGGCCCGGCCCTCTCCCGGGGGGAGTGGCGGCCTGGGGAGAAGGTTTTGCCCCGGCTGCCTGTGGGGGAGTGCCGTGTGGGTGCCCGTGGGCGCGTGGCGGGGGGTGCGGGTGCGGTTGTCGGCCACCGGCTGTTTTTGTTCTGCGCTGGGCCACGCGAGTGATGCAAAGTCGGAGATTTTCGGGACACGCCGCATCCGTGGGCGCCGTGGGCGGCGTGTTGCGAAATTCTCCGAGTTTAGTGTCGAGCCCGGTCGTGGCGGCGACGGATGCTTTGCTCGCCTGGTCCGCTCTCCTCCCGGCTGTTCTTTGTTCTTTGTTCTTCGCTGGGCCTCGCGGGTGATGCAAAGTCGGAGATTTTCGGGACACGCCGCATCCGTGGGCGCCGTGGGCGGCGTGTTGCGAAATTCTCCGAGTTTAGTGTCGAGCCGGGAGCCGGGAGCCGGGAGCCGGGAGCCGGGAGCCGGGAGCCGGGAGCCGGGAGCCGGGAGCCGGGAGCCGGGAGCCGGGAGCCGGGAGCCGGGAGTCGACAGTTGGCACCGGGAGCCGGGAGCCGACAGTCGGCAGCCGGGCGGGCAACACGCGGCCGGCGACGGATGTCCGCGCTCGCCGCGCCCGATTCCGATTCCGCGACCTCCGCCTCCGCCTCCGGCGCGGGTAGTATTTTCGCGTGAGCACACTCCTGAACGTGATCTGGCTCGTGCTGAGCGGGTTCTGGCTGTTCCTGGGCTACCTCGCCGCGGGCATTCTGCTCTGCGTGCTGATCGTTACGATCCCGTGGGGCATCGCGTCGTTCCGCATCGCCGCCTACGCGCTCTGGCCGTTCGGCCGCACCGTCGTGGCCAAACCCACCAGTGGAGCGTTCTCGTTCATCGGCAACGTGATCTGGGTGATCCTCGCGGGCTGGTGGCTGGCGCTGGCGCACATCGTCTCGGGAATCGCGCTCTGCCTCACTATCATCGGAATCCCCCTCGGCATCGCCGACTTCAAGATGGTGGCGGTCTCGCTCGCGCCCCTCGGCAAGCAAATCGTGAGCAATCGCCCCGGCGCGTTCGACCAGGCCGTCGCGCGCCGCGCCTGAGCCCGCCGCGCCTGAGCCTCGCCCGCCTGGCAAACGGATGCCGCCCGCCCCGCTACACACGCCACCACACCTCACCTCACCCCACCCCACCCCACCCCACACCGCACTGTCAGTGGCTCCGGCTACGATTGACCTCGTGGTTACCGCCCTGTATCGCCGCTACCGGCCCGAGACTTTTGCCGAAATGATCGGTCAGTCTCAGGTGACCGATCCGCTGATGACGGCCCTGCGCACGAACCGGGTGAATCACGCCTATCTGTTCAGCGGGCCCCGAGGTTGCGGCAAGACGACATCCGCCCGCATTCTCGCGCGCTGCCTGAACTGCGCCGAGGGCCCCACCGACACACCGTGCGGGGTCTGCCCGAGCTGTGTGGAGCTGTCCCGCGACGGCGGCGGATCCCTCGACGTGGTCGAGATCGACGCGGCCAGCCACAACGGGGTCGACGATGCCCGGGACATCCGTGAGCGCGCAATTTTCGCTCCCGCCCGCGACCGATACAAGATCTTCATCCTGGACGAGGCGCACATGGTCACGCCGCAGGGCTTCAACGCGCTGCTGAAGATCGTCGAAGAGCCGCCCGAGCACGTCAAGTTCATCTTCGCGACAACCGAGCCCGAAAAGGTGATTGGCACCATCCGTTCGCGCACGCATCACTACCCGTTCCGGCTCGTGCCGCCCGGGCCGATGCTCGAATACGTGCAGCAGATGTGCGACACCGAGCAAATGACCGTCGCGCCGGGCGTGCTGCCGCTCGTGGTGCGGGCCGGCGGCGGGTCGCCGCGCGACACCCTGTCGCTGCTCGATCAGCTGATGGCCGGATCCGACGGGCACTCCGTCGAATACGACCGCGCCGTGGCGCTGCTCGGCTACACGAACGCGTCGCTGCTCGACGAGTCCATCGACGCGATCGCCGACCGCGACCCGTCCGCCGCGTTCGACGCCGTCGACCGGGTCGTGCAGACCGGCCAGGACCCGCGCCGCTTCGTCGAAGACCTGCTCGAACGCCTGCGCGACCTCATCATCGTGGGCGCCACGAGTGCCGCCGCCGCTGCCGCCGTGCTGCGCGGCGTGCCGCAGGAGGAACTCGACCGCATGGCCGTGCAAGCCGCGAAGTTCGGCCCCGCCGAGCTCTCCCGCACCGCCGACGTGATCAACGCCGCCCTCACCGAGATGACCGGCGCGACCAGCCCCCGCCTGCACCTCGAACTCATGATCGCCCGCGTGCTCATCCCCGCGAGCGACGATTCCACCCGCGGCGCGCTCGCCCGCGTCGAACGCCTCGAGCGCCGCATCGGGGTCGGTTCCGGGTCTGGGTCTGGTTCTGATCCCGACGACAGCCCGGCGACGGATGCCCCAGCCACCAGCCCGGTCGGCTCGCCCCCGCGCGCGGCTGCGGTCTCGGCGACGCATGCCTCCGGCCGGCCCGCGGTCTCCGGCGGTGCGTCTGGTGCTGCAGCTTCTGCCGCCGCGCCTGCTGCCGCTGCGCCCGCGACCCAAGCCGCGGCCCCGCCCCGCCCTGTCGGACCCGTCACCCTGCAGCAGGTAAAGGACTCTTGGCCGCAGATCCTCGAGGCAGTCAAGGCCGCCAAGATCAGCGCCTGGCTCGTGCTCTACACGGCCCGCGCCATGGAACTGCGTGGCGGCGACCTGCTGGTGCTCTCCTTCCCGAGCCAGAACGACGTCGCCGGACTCAAGCAGTCCGCGGCCCCCGGGCAGGGCGTCGGCGACTATCTCAAGCGGGCCGTCAACGAGGTGCTCGGCTTCACGCCCCAGCTCACCGCCCGGGTCGACTCCCCGAGAACGGATGCCCCAGCCACCCCCAACGCATCCGCCCCCGCTCCGGCACCGGTCGCCCCGGTCTCCCCGGGGTCCGGTTTCGGCGTGCAGGACTCCACCGCGCGGAGCCCTGTCGCGCAGGCCGCAACCGTCAGCGGCTCGGCCGCGGCCGGGTCCGGAAACGGCGACTCCGGCTCCAGGACGACACCCAAGTCTGCTGCTACAACAACCGACGAGGCGTCGCCCGCCGACGCCGACCCCGATCCGGCTGCTGCCGACGCCGACGCCGACCGGGCTGCTGCTATCGCCGACCCCGATCCGGCTGCCGCCGTGAACGCTGCAGCCGGTTCCGCACCGGCCGGCGTTGGCAAGGTTGACGCCCCAGAAGCGCCTGCGGCATCGACTGCCAGCCCCACGGTGACCAGCCCCACGGTGACCAGCCCCACGGTCAGCAGCCCGACGGCCGCCAGTCCCACGGTGACCAGTCGCGCAATCGCCAGCCCGGCGGTCGCCTCGCCCGCGACCGGCTGGGCGACCGCTGCCATCCCGAGTCCCTCGGTTGCCGGCACCGGCTGGGCCACGGTGGCCATCCCGGGGTCAGCCCCGAGTGCTGAAACCGCTGCACCTGCGTCTGATGCCTTCGCTGGGGCCTCCGCTGCGACCCCCGCGGCGACCCCCGATGGCCGCGCGCACGCATCCGCACCGCGGACCGTCCCGCGTTCCACGTCGAGCGCGCCGGCGCCCACGACGCTTCCCGCGTCCGGGCGAGACCCTGAGCCGCAGCCGCCCCACGACGACGAGCCCCCGCCCGACGACGAAGAATTCCCGCCGGACCTGAACCCGAACGGCGCCCAGCCCGGAACCCCGCCGCGCACCCAGGTGCAGGCTCCGAACCGGGCGGGCGGCGCGGCATCCGTTGCCCGTCGCGGGCCCGCCTTTGCGGACAAGCAGCGCTACGGCGAGTCGGTGGTGCGCGAAATCCTCGGCGCCACCTTCCTCGAAGAACAGCCGCACGATCCGGCACCCCGAACCAGAGGTGACTAAACCATGTACGAAGGCATCGTTCAGGAACTGATCGACGAGCTCGGCACACTGCCCGGAATCGGGCCCAAGTCCGCGCAGAGGATCGCGTTCCACATCTTGCAGACCGAGCAGTTCGACGTGACCCGGCTCGCCAACGTACTGCTCGAGGTGCGCGACAAGGTGAAGTTCTGCGACATCTGCGGCAACGTGTCCGAGCAGAAGACCTGCATGATCTGCCGTGATCCGCGCCGCAATCCGGCGATGATCTGCGTGGTGGAAGAGGCCAAGGACGTCGTCGCGATCGAGCGCACCCGCGAATTCAAGGGGCTCTACCACGTGCTCGGCGGGGCGATCAGCCCCATCGACGGCGTCGGACCGGACGACCTGCGCATCCGTCAGCTGATGCAGCGCCTTGCCGACAACACGGTGCAGGAGGTCATCATCGCCACCGACCCGAACCTCGAGGGGGAGGCGACCGCGACCTACCTGTCGCGCCTGCTGACCACCCTCGAGATCAAGGTCTCCCGGCTCGCGTCAGGGCTGCCGGTCGGCGGCGACCTCGAGTACGCCGACGAGGTCACCCTCGGGCGGGCCTTCGAGGGCCGCCGTACCGTCACGAACTAGCCCCCCGCGCCGCCCGCCCGCTGCCGCAAGTGTTGCCGCAGCGGACAACTCTGCCCGGTGTGCCGGCAACAGTTGTCCGCTCGGGCAACAGTTGAGGCCAGGAGTGGCCAGGGAGACCGCATCCGCCACCGACCTCGCCGGACTGAACCGCCCGCCCGGACGACAGACGGGCCAGGGGGAGGGGGAAGACCCGGCCCGTGGCATCCGTTGCCCCGCTAATTCGCGGGCAACGCTGACTGCGGTGAATTTCGAGACCCGCCGCGTGGCCAGGCGACGGATGCCGCGTGTCGCGAAATTCTCCGCAGTTACGGCGTTCTATTTCGCGCTGGCGGTCGCCCGCGCGGCCGCGGCCGGAGCAGCAGCCGCCGGCACCAGCGGCTTGTTCGCTTCGAGCACCGTGCGGTACGCGGGCAGGTGCGTGAACAGCTCGTCGGTGAGCGGGTTGCGGCGTCTCTTCACGATCGTGTAGATCTGGTAGACCACCACGGCGATGTTGGCCGCGAGGGCCACGGCGCTCACCCAGAACAGGGCGACCGGGTCGTGCGACGACTTCACTGCGAACTGCGAGCTCGACACGAAGGTCGGGAAGGCCATGGTGAACATCATCCAGAACGCCAGGGTCTGCGCGCGGTGCTGCAGCCAGGCGCCGCGCTTGATGAAGAAGGCGGGGATCGTGCACGACACGAGCAGCGCCGCGCCGGCGTAGAACGAGTGGTCGCCGACCGCGTTGTAGACGTAGGCGAAGTTCCAGAGGTCGTAGGCGATGATCCAGAACCACAGCATGTCCGGCCAAATCATGTCTTTCTTGGGGCCGCGGCTGATGATGATCCCGGCCCAGCCGCAGATCGTGAGCAGGTTCAGCAGCCCGGCGATACCGTTCATGATGTTCCACGGCCCGCCCACCATGAAGACTCCGTCGACCATCCCGTTCAGCCCGTAGACCTGGAAGTCGCGAATCACGGCCTCGAAGATGTTGAGTGCCAGAATGAACGCGGGGAACATCAGCGCGTACCGGTTCTTGGCCAGACGCGGAATGAAACGGATGGCCATGAAGCCCAGGCATCCGGCGAGTGCCGAGTAGACCTTGACCCAATGGAACCAGGTGCCCGTGCTGGACCCGGCGCCCGCGGTGGTGGGCCACACGAAGATCGTCAGCGCCACCGGCAGCGCGATAAACAGTGCCAGCGACGCCCATTTGCTCGACCGTGCGACCTCGTTGGCGATCATCAGCCCCGCGACGACCGCGACCCACATCAGGGTCGACGACCACGGAATGGTGTCGAATAGGAACATATGCAGATACTCCTTTGTACTGGGTGAAAAAGTGGTGCTGCAGGAAAAGTCTTAGGCCGGCGCGTTGTGGTCGAGGTGGAGCGTCTGGCGCACAATCGCCACGAGCACATCGTCCGAGACGGTGGGCTTGGAACGCACGAGCCCGATCAGCCCGAACACCAGCACAGAGAACACCTCGGAGACGTTGTCGATCCGGATCTTGTGCCGCCGCGCGTAGGCCTCGACGGTGGTGACCTGCAGCCGGTCGACGACGGCCTTGACGGCCCGGTCGACGAACTCGTTGTAGAGCCCCGCGTACTCGGTGCGGCCGAGCTCCTCGCGGAAGAGGTCGGTGCGATGCAGGTGGTGACGGAACAGTGCCACGCAGTCGACCAGCGCGCGGTCGATGTCGCCGGGGATGCGGGCGGCGTCCCAGAGGTTGAGGTCGGTCACGAACTCCGCGATGTGGTCCTCGCAGATGAGGTCGATGATCGCGTCTTTGTCCGGGAAGTAGTGGTAGATCAGGCCGCGGGTGACGCCGACCCGGGCGGCGATGTCGGTGATCTTCACGCGGGCCACGCCGCGCTCGGCGACCAGTTCCCGGGCGGCACGCAGAATGTCGTCCCGGCGCTCGTCCGGCTGCTTGCTCTGGCGCACCGGCACCGGCGCTTTCGATGTGAACTCGTCGGGCATCGGAGCCTCCTCGGCAACTGGGTTGAACCGCGTGGCGGGGCGGGATCCGCCTTCTGCCCCGATCCTACGACCGTGATTGACATAGTGTCAATGACGGGGTGTCAATGGTTGCCGCACACCGTCACATGGCCGCTGTCGAATACAACAGCATTTATGATGGGAGCTTGCCTGTGCCCGCGTACCCGAACCCTTGGAGTGCCACGTGAGCTTGATCGTGCAGAAGTTCGGCGGATCATCCGTCGCCGACGCCGAAAGCATCAAACGTGTGGCCAAACGCATCGTCGACACCCGCAAAGCGGGCAACGAGGTCGTCGTCGCCGTCTCCGCGATGGGAGACTCCACCGACGAGTTGCTCGACCTTGCGCATCAGGTCACCCCGATCCCCGCGCCGCGCGAGCTCGACATGCTCCTCACCGCGGGCGAGCGCATCTCGATGGCGCTGCTCGCCATGGCGATCAAGAGCATGGGCTACGACGCTCGCTCCTTCACCGGCAGTCAGGCCGGCATGATCACGGATGCCCAACATGGCGCCGCCCGCATCGTCGACGTGACTCCCGGGCGCATCCGCGATGCCCTCGACGATGGTGCCGTGGCGATTGTCGCCGGCTTCCAGGGCTTCAATCGCGACACCAAAGACATCACCACGCTCGGCCGCGGCGGCTCCGACACGACCGCCGTCGCGCTGGCCGCCGCGCTCAACGCCGATATTTGCGAAATCTACACGGATGTCGACGGCGTCTTCACCGCCGACCCGCGCGTCGTTCCGCGCGCGCACAAACTCGACCGCATCTCCAGCGAGGAAATGCTCGAACTCGCCGCCGCGGGGGCGAAGGTCCTCTATATTCGGGCGGTGGAATATGCGCGTCGGCACGGTGTGACGCTGCATGTGCGGTCCTCGTTCAACAACAACGTGGGAACCATCGTCTACAACCCCGATACCACGAGCCCGCATGTCGCGATCCCGAATTCGTCGGCCACCGAGCGCACACATCCCAATAACGCATCCGCGAATGGAGAGATAGTGGAAGAGCCAATCATCGCCGGGGTCGCCGCCGACCTGAGCGAAGCCAAGGTCACGGTCGTCGGCGTTCCCGACATTCCGGGCAAAGCCGCGCAGATCTTCAAAATCGTCGCGAAGACCAACGCGAACGTCGACATGATCGTGCAGAACGTCTCGGCCGCGTCCACGGGACTGACCGACATTTCCTTCACCCTGCCCAAATCGGAGGGCCAGCAGGTGCTGACCGCGCTGAGCAACGAGCAGGCCAACGTCGGGTTCGCCGGTCTGCAGTATGACGACCAGATCGGCAAGCTCGCGCTCGTCGGCGCCGGCATGCGCACCAACACGGGCGTGTCCGCGAAGTTGTTCGAGGCGCTGTTCGAGGCCGGGATCAACATTGAAATGATCTCGACCAGCGAGATCCGCATCTCCGTGGTCACCCGCGCCGACACCATCAACCAGGCGCTGCGGGTCGTGCACACCGCATTCGGCCTGGACTCCACCAACGACGCCGTCGTGCACGGCGGCACCGGCCGCTAGCCGGCGCCCGTCGGCCCAGCCGGGCTCGGCCCCCACCCCGACTCACCCCACCCTGACCCACCCCACCCTGACCCCGTTCAACCGGTTTCCCTGGGGCTAATTCAGGAGAATCAGAGCACACAGGCGCGATCCGGCCGGAATTCGGGCCAAATCGCGAGAATCTCCTGAGTTAGCCACAGGGGCAAGGGCAGGGGCACGAGCAAGGGCACGCGCGAGAGCGAGACCACCAGCACCAGCAGCCACGGCATCCAGCGGAGGAAACACAGTGAACAGCACCGCAGCAACCAGCACCGCAGCAACCAGCACCACAGGAATCCAGATCGGCGTCGTCGGGGCCACCGGCCAGGTCGGCGCCGTCGTGCGCAGCCTGCTCGAGGAACGGGACTTCCCGGTCGGAGGCATCCGTTTCTTCGCGTCGTCCCGGTCCGCCGGCTCCGTGCTGCACTTCAAGGGCGAGAAGATCGTCGTCGAAGACGCCGCCACCGCCGACCCCAGCGGACTCGACGTGGCCATCTTCTCCGCCGGCGCGACGCTCTCGAAAATTCAGGCTCCCCGGTTCGCGGCGGCCGGCGTCACCGTGATCGACAACTCCTCCGGCTGGCGGATGGACCCCGACGTGCCGCTGGTCGTCAGCGAGGTCAACCCCGAAGCCATCAAGCTCGCCACCAAGGGCATCATCGCGAACCCGAACTGCACCACCATGGCGGCCATGCCCGTGCTGAAGGTGCTGCACGACGAGGCCGGCCTCGAGCGCCTGATCGTCAGTACCTACCAGGCGGTCTCCGGCAGCGGCCTGGCCGGCGCCCGCGAGCTCGCCAGCCAGGTGCGCGCCGCCGCGCTGAGCGACAACCTGCTCCAGCTGGTGCACGACGGGTCCGCTGTGCCCATGCCGGCACCCATCGTCTACGCCCGCCCGATCGCGTTCGACGTGATCCCGCTGGCCGGTTCCATCGTCGACGACGGCGAATTCGAGACCGACGAGGAGAAGAAGCTCCGCAACGAGAGCCGCAAGATCCTCGAGCTGCCCGATCTGCTCGTCTCCGGCACCTGCGTGCGCGTGCCCGTCTTCACCGGCCACGCCCTCTCGATCAACGCCGAGTTCGCCAACCCGTTGACCGTCGCCCGCGCCCTCGAATTGCTCGCCACCGCCCCGGGCGTGGTCGTGACGGATGTCCCCACACCCCTCGAAGCGGCCGGCCAGGACCCGAGCTTCGTCGGCCGCGTGCGTCAGGACCGCGGCGTGCCGAACGGGCGTGGATTGGCCCTGTTCATCACCAGCGACAACCTTCGTAAGGGTGCGGCCCTCAACGCCGTGCAGATTGCGGAACTCGTCGCCGCGGACCTGCTCGCCCGCTGACCTCAGCGTGGTGGTGTATGACCGGCCGCACACTCCGCTAGTGTCAGACTTCGTGGGCGAGATTCGGAACTCCAGAGGCGTTAAACGCCTGGCTTTCCTCGTGTTCGCCAGCGTCGGCCTCGCTCTCATTGCCACGTCATTCGTGCTGCTCCTGAATGACCCCTCAGACAGCTGGCTGATCGCCGGGGTCGGCGTGGTCTGCGCGGCCACCCTCGAACTCACCTGGGTGCGCGTGGGCGCCGTGGCGCACCGCAGCCCGATGATCAGCCTCCCCGTCCTGGCGCTGCCGGCGCTGGCTTCGACCCTCTCCCTGCCGGTCTCGGCCGGGCTGATCGCGCTCGGCGTTCTGCTGGCCATCCTGATCGAGTCCGGGCGGGCATCCGTCGCGCTCTACAGCGCCGGCCTGCAGGGTGCCGGCGCCCTCGTCGCCATTGGCCTGTTCACCTGGTTCGGCGCGGGCGGACTGCCGATTCTGGCGGGCGTGGCCGCGGCATCCGTGGGCTATGTCTTCTTCATCATCGCGACCGAGGCGCTGCGCCAGCGCTTTGTCGCCGGCCCGCTCGGTCGGCGCAGCGGCGGGCGCCCCCTGTCGCCGTTGCGGGTTCTGCTGGTGCTGGTCGGAACCGCCGTGGTCACGGTGACGGCCGCGCACTGG
The DNA here is from genome assembly GCF_004402345.1 of Cryobacterium sp. TMT2-15-1. Lineage (NCBI taxonomy): Bacteria > Bacillati > Actinomycetota > Actinomycetes > Micrococcales > Microbacteriaceae > Cryobacterium > Cryobacterium sp. TMT2-15-1. The sequence continues at coordinate 68,561 of NZ_SOGD01000038.1, forward strand.
AGTGTCGTGGGGCTGCCGTTCCTGGTGGAGGTCACCAACACGCTCGATGCCGTTATCGTGCTGTTCGCCCTGATGATCGTCGCCTCCGTGGTCAAGGTCTTCACGGTGATGGCGGTCATGCGCCACCGGTTGGCCGGCATGGTCGCCGCCACGAGCGCGCTGGCCGCCGACCCGGGCACCGAGCCCTCCGGGCGGGTCAACCCCACGAGCCCAGCCACCACGGACATCGGCGCCACGAGCGCTACCGCCATCACGAGCGCCGCCGACAACACCTGCCCCGTCATGAGTGCCGACGCCGCCGCCCCGGACCCCGAGCCCGGCTCCCCGGCGGCCGTCACCGACCTGCTGCGCCGCGTGGTGGCGGATGCGATCGGTGCCGAATCCGTCATCGTGCGCAGCGAGCCCGCGCAGCCCGGCGAGATCAGCATGCTGCTGCCGCTGGCCGGCGCCATCGGGCCGGACCAGTACATCGTGGCCCGGCGCGACGCCATGGACGGCGCCTTCACCGGCAACGACCGCCGCGCCCTCCAGGCCCTGGCCACGACCGCCGAGATGGTCGTGCGGGCCCGCCGCAACATCGCCGGCCTCACCCTGCGCGCCAACACCGATCCGCTCACGAGCCTGCCCAACTACGGCGCGTTCCAGGAGGCCCTGGCGAACATCAACGACCACCGGGACTACTCCGAAGCCCTGGCCGTGCTGTTCATCGACCTCGACGAGTTCAAACGACTGAACGACCGGTTCGGCCACCAGACCGGCGATGAGGTGCTGCGCGAGCTCGGGCGTCGGCTGAGCGCCGTGGTGCGCCCGAATGACGTGGTCGCCCGGGTCGGCGGCGACGAGTTCGTGATCATCCTCACTCACCTGGCGTCGCTGGCCGAGGCGAAGTCCATCGCCGAGCGCATCCTGGTGGTCTCCGGGGAGCCGATGCTCATCGGCCAGACGACCCACAGCCCGATCATCAGCGTGGGCCTGGCCTACTCGGCGCACCGAGAAACCGACGTCAACCAGCTGGTCCAGGATGCCGACCGGTCGATGCTCGCGATCAAGAAGTCCCGGCGGCGCGGCGGCCCGTCGAAGGAGAGCAGCCTCAACATCTCGAGCCACCGCTCCTCGCAGATGAACGACATCATCGCCCACGCCATCGACGAGGACCTGCTGGAGCTGGCCTTCCAGCCCATCGTCAGCCTCGTCACCGGGCAGATCTGGGCGTTCGAAGCCCTCGTGCGGTACACCGACCCGGACCTCGGCCCGCTATCGCCACCGTCGATCGTCGAGAAGGCGAAGGGCCTCGGCCGGCTCGACGCGATGACCCGACAGGTGGCCGTGAAGGCCATGGCCGCCGCCGCGGACTTCCGGCTGGTCGAGCCGCGCGTGGTGTGCATGACCATCAACGTCGAGGCCGGGCAGATCCTGCCCGAGCGTGTGGGCAACTACATCGAGGAGCTCGCCGACCGCTACCCCGGCATCTCGCTCTGCCTCGAGCTCAACGAGCGGTCGATGACCAAGGTCACCCCCGCCATCCGTGCCCAGGCCGACCGCCTGCGCGACCTCGGCATGATGATCGCGCTCGACGACTACGGTTCCCAGGATTCGTCGGTCGACGCCCTGGTGCGGATGCCCATGGACATCCTCAAAATCGACCGCAGCCTGGTCGATGACCTCGACGACATCCGCCAGCGGGAGGTGCTCACCGCCCTGCAGGGTTTCGGTGACAACCTCGAGTACTCGATGATCGTCGAGGGTGTGGAGAACGATGCGATGGCGAACCACCTGAGTGCGCTGGGCATCCGTAGCGCGCAGGGGTTCCATTACGGCGTGCCGGAGAGCTTTGAGAAGACCCTGTCGCGGCTGGAGTTGCACGGCGCCCGTGCGGTCGTGCCGAGGCTCGGCATTACGCTTGCTTCATGAGCACAGAACCGGTTCCGTTCGAGGTGGAGACGATCGTTTTCGACCTCGAACCCGAGCGTCGGGCGGTGATCTACCCGGTGCTCGACGTCGTGCGCGATGCCATGCCCGCGGGGTATCGGCTCGGCATCTACGGCGGCATGCTTGGCTGGGCGGTTCCGGTGGAGCTGTTGCCGAACACCGACAACAAACAGCCGCTCGTCTATGTGAGCCTGGCCGCGCAGAAGCACTACAATTCGCTCTACCTGATGGGCCTCTCCAGCTTTCCCGAGAAGGATGCCGCGTTCCGCTCCCGATGGGACGCCACCGGACGCACGCTGAACATGGGCAACAGCTGCGTGCGGTTCAAGACGCTGGCCGACCTCGATCTCGACCTGATCGTGCGCGAGGTCGCGAGCGTGTCCGTCGACGACTTCATCGCCAACTACGAGCTCGTGAAGAGTCGCGGTTGAGCCGCTTTTGAGCTCGTTGCCGAGCCAACCGTGACCTGATGTGCCTGCGTTCCGGCGGGAGGCATCCGTTGCCACCGATATGGTGGAAGGGTGAATCCAATGGCGAAGATTGATGTCGTTCTTATTGGTGGCGGCATCATGAGCGCCACCCTCGGTACCTTGATCAAGCAGTTGCAGCCCGACTGGAGCATCGAGGTTTACGAGCGATTGGGGGAAGTCGCTCAGGAAAGCTCCAACCCGTGGAACAACGCGGGCACCGGCCATGCGGCTCTGTGCGAGCTGAACTACATGCCCGAATCGAAGGACGGCTCGGTGACCGCGGCCAAGGCCGTGGCGATCAACGAGCAGTTCCAGATCAGCCGCCAGCTGTGGGCGCACCTGGTCGAGACGGGCGTGCTGCCCGAGCCCACCAACTTCATCAACTCCACCCCGCACATGACTTTCGTGCACGGCAAGAGCAGCGTCGAATACCTGCGCAAGCGGTTCGCGGTACTCCAGGGCGAACCCCTCTTCGCGGGCATGGAATACAGCGAGGATCCGGCCGTGATCGGCACCTGGACCCCGCTCCTCACCCAGAAGCGCCCGAAGAACCAGAAGATCGCTGCGACGCGAATCGTGTCCGGCACCGACGTGGACTTCGGCGCCCTCACCCGCTACCTTTTCGCGAACCTCGCCGCCGAGGGCGTGGGCGTGCACACGAACCAGCAGGTCACCGGTGTGAAACAGCTCACGGATGGCTCGTGGAAGCTCAACCTGCGCCGCCTGGTCGGCAACCACCCGAGCGTCGTCAACGCCCGGTTCGTCTTCGTCGGTGCGGGCGGCGGCGCCCTGGCGCTGCTGCAGCAGAGCGGCATCCCCGAGATCAAGGGCTTCGGCGGGTTCCCGATCAGCGGTCAGTTCCTGCGCACCACGAACCCGAAGCTCGTCGCCCAGCACCACGCGAAGGTCTACGGCAAGGCGGCGAAGGGTGCTCCACCCATGTCGGTGCCGCACCTCGACACCCGCGTCGTCGAGGGAGAGACCTCGCTTCTGTTCGGACCGTACGCCGGCTTCACCCCCAAGTTCCTCAAGTCGAGCAGTTGGCTCGACCTGCCGTTCTCGATCCGGGTGCACAACATCGGGCCGATGCTGGCTGTGGCCGCGCACAACTTCGGCCTGATGAAGTACCTGATCGGCGAGGTGTTCGCCTCAAAGAAGACGAAGCTCAAGGCGCTGCAGGAGTTCATCCCGACCGCGAAGCTCGGCGACTGGGAACTCATCACCGCCGGACAGCGCGTGCAGGTCATGAAGAAGGATCCGGAGCAGGGCGGCGTGCTGCAGTTCGGCACCGAGGTCATCACCTCGGCCGACGGCACCATCGCGGGGCTGCTCGGCGCCTCCCCGGGAGCCTCGACCGCGGCCCCGATCATGGTGGACCTGATCAAGCGCTGCTTCCCCGAGCAGTACCCGGCCTGGGAACCCAAGCTGCGCGAGATGATCCCGAGCCTCGGCACGAAGCTCTCCGACGACCCGGCTGTTGCCGCCGCGTCGCTCGCCGCGACCGCGGCCGTGCTGAACCTGACCGCATAGGAGGTTGTGGGCGGGGGTTGCCCGGGGTGCGGGGGTTGCCCGTGCCCGTGCCCGTGGGCTGCGGGTGCCTGTTCTCTGCCCGTAACTTCGGAGTTTTTCGCAACACGCCGTCCTGGCGGGCGCGTCAACCGGCGTGTCGCGAATTTCTCCGAAGTTAGCTCACACTGCTGCTCCGAACGGATGCCGCGCCGCCGCATCCGTCACGCCCGTCGCCGGCTCGCCCCAGAGCCTCGACACCCGGCCCGTGGTGGGGCTAACTCAGGAGATCCCGCCCGAGTCGCGGCCGAGTGTCGACTACTTCGGCAGTGCTTCGCGCCCGCGGTCGGGCCGCCGGCTGGGATCTCCTGAGTTAGCCACATCCGATGCCGATGCCGATGCCGATGCCGATGCCGGTGACCGTGGTCGCTGCACCCTGCTCCCGCTCCAGGAGGGCCGATACCGGTGTGGGGAGGCCCCTGAACCGGTGCCGCGGCATTTTTTGCCGTCGCTGCGGGCCCGTACCCGAGCCGTGCTCTGCATAACTCCTGAAGTTTCTCAGTAGCGGGTCAAAGAGGCTCAAGGCGGGCCGAAATGGACCTATTTTGGCCAAATTGCAGGAGCTATGCGTGTCCGGGGGTGGGAAGAGGCGGGTACTGGTGGCCAACTCAGGAGATCCGGGCGGGGACGTAACCGAGTCGCGGCGACTCCGGCACTGATCCGTGCACGCGCCGTGGCCGGCGGCTGGGATCTCCTGAGTTAGCCACACCCGGGCGCGGGGGGATGGCAGGGAAGGCATGGAGGGGCGCGGGGAATGGCAGGGAGGCTAGCGCCGGAGCCGCCGGAGCCGCCGGAGCCGCCGGAGCCGCCGGAGCCGCCGGAGCCGCCGGAGCCGCCGGAGCCGCAGCGCCACCCGTCCGCAGGCGACGGATGCCTCGCCGCCCCGCGCGACCCCAGCCGAACGAATTCGACGGATATCTTGCACGATGATTGCGCAAAAGGGCCCCGTGGCCACGTTATTGCGCACAATCTCCGTCGAATTCGATCTGGGCGAAGCGGATTACCCGGGGCAGCGCGGAAGCGCCCCCGCGGAATGAGAGAATCAACCGAACAGAGAGGGTTGCCATGACGCTTGGACTCCCGGACCACCTGGTCAAGAGGGCCCTCAGCCATGCCCTCGCGCGGGCCGCACACTGGTTTGCGCTGACCTGCCTGGCCGCCTCCCTCGCCGCCATCATCCTCCTCAGCTTGTCCACAACCGCCACAACCGCCACAACCGCCACAACCGCCACAACCGCCACAACCGCCACAACAGCCACAACCGCAGCCACAACCGCAGCCACAACCGCAGCCACAACCGCAGCCACAAGCGAAACCGCCGCCACCACGCTCGCCACCGCACCCACCGAAACCCTCGCCACCATCGTCGCCCTCCTCCTCATGGCCGCCGTGCTGATCGCCCTCTCCCTGCGCCGCACCGTCGCCCTGACGATCGCCTACCTCGTCGCCGGCACCGTCGCCACCTACCTCTACACGCTTACCGTGCTGGGCATGCCCGACCTGTTCCCGAGCTCGAACGTCTTCCTCGTCACCCTGCCGAAGCTGGCCCTGGTCATGGTCGGCGGCGCCGGAGTCTCCGCCCGCGCCGGCGTGCTCTGGAGCACCACCGCCTTCGTCCTGGCCGAAGCCGTCACGGTGTATGCCGCCGCGCAAACCGAGGTGCCCTACGGCGCGGACGTCTTCACCATCTCGACCTACCTCTTCCTCGTCAGTGTGCTGCTGCTCACGGTCTTCGTGCGCCGCGAGTGGTCCGTTCAGATCGCCCTGCACCGGGCCATGCAGACGGACCAGACCCGCCTGCTGCGCCACGAGCTCGACCTGCGCACCCTTGCCCTGGGTCAGGACACCACCCTCCAGCAGCTCGTCGCCCTCGCCCGCGCGCATCCCGGGCCGCTCAGCGCCAACCTGGCCGGCAGCATCCGTGACACCCTGCAGACCCTGCGCGGCACCGACTGGCTCACCGACGCCGATGCGCTGAGCGTCGAACCGCACGGGGGCACGGATTCCTGGCTCACCAGCGCGGTCTACGCCGCCATCGAGCGCAGTCGCGATCGTGGCCTCGTGGTCGAAGTCACGGGAGACCGCGCCGCCCTCGGCCGCCTGAGCCCGGCCAGCGACCGCGAGTTGAGCCTGGCGGTGCAGCAGTGCCTCGTGAACGTGATCCTGCACTCCGGCATCGTCGCTGCCGAGGTCGTGATCGAGTCCGAGCCGAGCAGCATTTCACTGATGGTGATGGATGCCGGGCGCGGCTTCACGGAATCGGAGACCGGCGCCGACCGTCTCGGCCTGCGCCAGGCGGTGCGCCGCCGGATCGAACGGCTGGGTGGCTCGGTGAGCATCCTCACCCGGCCGGGCGCCGGCACCTCGGTGATGCTGAGCGTGCCCGTGGCGATCGAGGAACCCGGTGGGCACACCGAGCCGACAGAACAGCCCGAACACACAGAGACCCCAGACCCCGAGCGGGTGGCCCAGTGACACCCACGAAGGCAACCTCGTCATCAGGCAGCGCCGCGGCCGCGGCCGCCGCCGCAGCCGCACAGCAGAACCACACCCCCGTGCCCACGCCTCACACCAAGCCGCACGCCTTCACCCAGCAGCGCCTCGACCCGCTCGGCGCCCTCGCGGTCTGGACGATCGTGCCCGGCATTGCCCTGGTCGTGTTCGGCTACGCGGTGGTGACCACGGTGCTGCAGGCCGACGAGATCCGGCATCCGTTCCTGGCCGTGCTCGCCCTCGCCGCCGCCGCAGTGGCGTCCGCCGCGCTCGTGTCGGCCGTACGGCCGTCGCGGTCCCCGGTGCGCCAGACGTCGCTGCTGCTGATCGTCAGTCTCGGCCTGGCCGCCCACCTGCTCGACCAGGCCGGCCGCTGGGGCAGCAACTCCCTGGTGCAAGACGACTTCGGCCCGATCGCCCTCGGCTTCCTGCTCGTGGCCCTCGCCCCCTTCCGCCCCTGGCGTGAACTGGCGCTGGCCGCGGTGCTCGCCTCCGTCGTCGTGGCCGCGGTCACGCTGCCGCAGGAACCGTTCCGCTCGGTGCGGGTGCCGTCGGGCGTCTTCGTGGTCGTCGCGGTAACCCAGGTGCTGGCACTCGGCCTCGCCGCCGCCGCGTATTCCCGCCGCATCGTGCGTCAACTGCTGGCCTGGCAGACGGATGCCCGCCGCGCCATCGCCCGTCGCACCGAAGAATCCCGCGGCAGCGTGGTGCGCCAGGTGGTCGAGCAGCAGCTCGCCTCCCTGCAGCCCGGTGTCTTCCCCCTCTTCGACGGCGTGCTCGAACGCGGCGAGGTGACCAAGGCCGACATCAATCGCGCGAACGAGCTCGCCGCCGGGGTTCGCCGGGCGATCGTGGCGCACATCGACGAGACCTGGCTCGACGCCGTCATCGCCCGCGAACGCACGGCGCTCCTCGAGCGCGGCAAGGATCCGCTGCTTGTCGTGGCCGACCCCGAGCACCGGGCGGCGCACTTCGGCACGCAGCAGCGTGCGGCCACCTCGGCCCTGATCAGCATGCTCTGCCTGGCCCCCGGCTTCGACCCGCGCAGCCTCGTGGTGCAGGCCGACACCGAGCCCGACTCCGAGCCCGACACCCAGGTCGACCCGCCGAGCGACCGCCAGCAGCGGCACTCCGGCATCGACACGTTCTCGATCCGGGTGGCGCTCGACCTCCCGCCGCGCCGGGTGCGCGCCCTGCTGCGCTCCTACACGGCGGTGCTGCGGGTGGTGTTCCCGTGGGTGCGGGTGAGCATCCGTCGCCCCGGCCTGACGCTGGAATTCGGCGACAAGCGCCCCCGCCCAGTTCCACCAGTACGCTGAGCTAGGCGCACGCAGCGCCACGACACGCAGCGCGGCCTGACGCAGCGCAGCAGAGCGGCACGAGCGCGACCAGCCGAGGGGGCGACCACGCAATGGCGAAACTGTATTTCCGCTACGGAGCCATGAACAGCGGCAAGAGCACCTCGATGCTCCAGGCCGCCTACAACTATGAGGAACGCGGCCACCAGGTGCTGTTGGCCAAGCCGTCGGTCGACACCAAGGGCGACCGGGGCATCCTCTCCCGGCTCGGCGTCACCCGGGCCGTGGACTACCTACTCACCCCCGAGACGGATGCCTACGCCCTCTTCAACGAGCACCGCGCCCGGGTGCTCGTCGAGACCGGCCTCGACGTGAGCTCCCTGTTGGTGGACGAGGCGCAGTTCCTGACCGAGCAGCAGGTTGACGATCTGCTGCGCATCGCGATCCTCGAGAACATTCCGGTGCTGGCCTACGGCATCCGCACCGATTTTCAGACGGTGGCCTTTCCCGGCAGTCGGCGCCTGCTCGAGGTGGCGCACAGCCTCGAGGAGCTGAAGACGATCTGCCGGTGCGGGCGCAAGGCCGTGTTCAACGGGCGCCAGATCGACGGGGTTTTCGTCTTCGACGGCGACCAGGTGGCCATCGACGGTGCCGAGGTGACCTACGAGTCGCTCTGCGGCTCGTGCTACCTCGAGGAGAGCAATGGCGTGCTGAACAACCGCAGCCGGCCCGCGTCCACATGAACGCCCGCGCCCGCAGGGCAAACAGAGACTCGGGTGAGAAGGGGCGCTCGAACGACTTCGGGTTCGCGAGCGCCCCACCAACCCCCCGGCTGGTTTTCCCCGTGCCTAAACGTAGGGGCCGCTTTCCGGGCTGACCAGCCGTTACTTCTTGTGGCACCAGAACGGGGGCCACTGCCCTGAATTTGTCAGACCCTGCCCGAGACCCCGGCAGGCACCGCCCCTGAATCCAAGGAACGCCGATGTCCCGCTTTCGAGTAGCCCTGATCGATGACCACGAGATCGTCGCCCGCGGATTCGCCGGCCTCTTCGCCACCATCCCGGAGGTCGAGGTGGTGGCCACGGTCGCGACCGTGACCGAACTGCTCGAGTCCGCCGTTCAGCAGACGCCCGTCGACCTGGTCATCCTGGATCTGCGGCTCTCCGACGAGTCCACCGTCACCGGCAACGTCGACCGTCTGCGCGGCGCGGGCGCGGCGGTGCTTGCGTTCACCGGTGGCGACGACGCCTCTCTGATGCGGGCCGCGGCGCGTAGCGGCGTGCTGGGTGTGGTGCGCAAGTCCGAGCCGACCGCGGTGCTGCTCGACGCCGTCACCCGGGCGGCGGCGGGGGAGACCGTCGTCTCCACCGAGTGGGCTGCGGCCCTCGACGGTGACCCGGATCTCTCCGACGCGGGCCTGAGCGTGCGCGAGTGCGAGGTGCTCTCGCTCTACGCGGCGGGCGCGAAGGCACCGCTGGTGGCCTCGCGGATGGGACTCTCCGAGGCCACGGTGATCGACTACATCCGTCGGGTGCGCTCGAAGTATGAGCGGGTCGGCCGCCCGGCGAACACCAAGATCGACCTCTACAAGCGGGCACTGGAAGACGGCCTGCTGCCCATCCCCGGCCAGCCGTGAGCAAGGCGCGGCAGCCGCCCCGGCCGCAGTCCTCGACCGAGCGCCTCGCCCGCCTGCTCTACGCCGCGCTCGGGCCCACCGCCCTCGTCTTCGGTCTGCTCTGCCTGGGCGCCGTGCTCGAGCAGGCCTGGGAGCCGCAGCGGTCCTGGTCGGTGGCGGCGTGGCTGCTGATCTTCGGGCTGCCGATGCTGATCGCCGTGCTCTCCCGCCGGGTGCCTCTGCGCGTGCTGCGCCCGATCGCGCTCGCCGAGGGGGCCCTCTTCGTGGTGCTGCTGATGTTCTGGCTGACCGAACGGGCGGAGCCGCTGCCGGCGGGCGCGGACATCCCCTGGGCGATCACCCTCACCGGTGTGCCCGTGATGGCCGTGGCGGTGACCACCCGCGACCGCACCGCCTGGGCCTACCTGGTGCTGGTCTGCACGATGAGCGGGCTGCTGCGTGCGGCCACCTCGACTGACCCCTACCCGGTGCTGGTCGGTGTGGAAGACGGCCTTTACTCGTTCCTGCTGCTGAGCATGCTCGTGGGACTGATCACCATGGCGCGCCGCAGCGCCGGCAAGGTCGACCAGGCGGCCACGATCGCCCGCGTGCAACTCGTCGATCGCGCCGACCGCCTCGCCCGCAAACGCGAGCGGCTCACCATCGACGCCCTGGTGCACGACAGTGTCATCTCGACCCTGCTGATGGCCGGACGCGGCGGCACCCCGGTGCCGGTGCTGAGCCGGCACGCGGCCGACACCCTGGTGCGGCTCGACGCCCTGCGCGCCCCGCTACCCGACCCGAACATGCCCGGCCCGGAGGTGACCCGGCGCCTCGAGCAGCTGGTGGAAGAGCTGGCACCGGATGCCCAGATCACCTCCAACCTGCCCGGCACCCTCACGGTGCCCGCGCTCGCCGTGACCGCCCTGCTCGGTGCCGTCGGCGAGGCGCTCCGCAATTCGGTCGCCGCCGACGTGCAGGAGCCCGTGCGGAGCCCGGTGGCCCGCACCCTCACCGTGGCCAGCTACCAGGGCGGCATCCGGGTGGTCGTGCACGACAACGGCGTCGGCTTCGACCCCGCGCGGGTGCCCGCCGAGCGCCTGGGCATCGCGCAGAGCATCATCGGCCGCATGGAGTGCCTCTCCGGGGGTGCCGCCGCCGTGCGCTCCCGCCCCGGCGTCGGCACCGAGGTCGTCGTCTCCTGGACTCCGAATCCCGAGCCCGCAGCCCCCGCGGCCGCACCGGCACCCGCAACCCCACCGCCGCCACCCGACCCCCAGTCGAAGGGCGTGACCCGCCTGCCGAAGGCCTTGTCCACGTCCATCCTCGTGGGATTCATTGCCGTGCATGCCGTTCTCGCCTTCGCCGACGGAGAACCCCTGTGGGGCCTGCCCTACGAGATTCTCGGGTTCGTGGCGGTGTCTGCGGCGGCCGCCTGGCTCACCCTCGTCGTGCCTGACCCGGTGTCGCCTCGCGACGCCGTCATGGTGCTCGCGCTGGGCGGGCTGTCCGCCGTGGCCACGGCATTCCCGGTGCCGCCGGTCGGGTCGACCCCGTTCGCCCACTGGTACCTCGGCGCTATCACCATGATGTTGGTCGCGCTGGCGGTGCGCGGCCGGCCCGGATTCGCCTGGTACGGCTACGGCATGATCATGGTCATCTCGATCGTCTGGGCGCTGCTGAACGGCCTGACGCTGCTCGACGGGGTGAACCTGGCCATCCGTCACGCCGGCACCCTGCTCGCCGGAACCCTGTTCGCCGTGGGTCTGAAGCGCTCCACCCAGACCCTGGCCGGGCTCAACCGGGAGCGGGCCCGCAGCGGCGCAGCGGCGGCCACGGCGGCGGCGGCCCTCGAGGAGCGCGAGACCGAGCTGACCCGGGTGAACACGCTGGCCCGGCCCACCCTGCAGCGCCTCGCGAATTTGCTGAAAGGCGACGCCCTGCAGATCAACCCCCTGCAGATTGAACCGGCCCTGCGGGCGGAAAGCCTGCTCGTAGAGGCCACCCTGCGCGACGCCATCCGGGGCCGCTCGCTCTTCGTCGAACCGGTGATCACCGCGGCCCGTGCCGCCCGCATCCGGGGCGTCGACGTGACCCTGCTCGACGACAGCGCCGACCGTCCGCCCCGGCAGTTGGCCGCCGCGGCCGCCATCGTGGCCGCCCAGCTCGACTCCCTCACCCACGGTCACCTGATCGCCCGTCTGCTGCCCGCCGACCGCCCCACGATCGCCTCGATCGTGGTCGACGCCGGCGAGCCACGGATGCTCACGGTCACCCCCGACGGTCTCCTCCACCCGTCTGTGTAGCACTCCATCTAAAACCCGAGAGAACTTCACACCCCCCATGGGGGGTGGCCCAATACCCCTATGTGCAAGGATGGACAAGGGGATAAAGCAATTCGAGCGGTTCCTCTCTGCCTAGTACTACCGGAGGAACGCGCGTGGAGCTCAAGGACTACCTAAGGATCTTTCATAAAAGTTGGATCCTGATTCTCGCTTGCACCCTCTTCGGAATCGCCGGCGCGGCCGGTGCGGCCATCGCGACCACCCCGAAGTACATCGCCAACACCCAGCTCTACGTGGCGGTACAGGCCTCCGCCGGCGCTGTGACCGGAGACCTGGTTCAGGGAACCAGCTTTGCCCGGCAGGCCGTCACGTCGTACGTCGACGTCGTCAACAGTGCCATCGTGCTCGACGAGGTCATCAAGCAACTGAACCTCGACCTGACCGCCGCGCAGCTTGCCTCCACAATCACCTCCACGTCACCCCTCAACACCGTTCTGATCGACGTCTCAGTCACGAACAGCGACCCGGAGCTCGCGGCGCAGATCGCCAACTCCGTCGGGCAGAACTTCAGCAAGGTCGTCGTCGACCGCCTTGAGAAGCCCGATGGCGACGCAGCCAGCCCCGTGAAGATCGAGACGATCCAGCCGGCGATCGTGCCGACAACGCCGGCCAGCCCCAACGTGCCGTTGAACATCGCCCTCGGCCTTCTCGTGGGTCTCGCGGTCGGCATCGGGCTCGCTGTGCTGCGCAGCGTGCTCGACACCCGCATCCACAGCCTGCACGACATCGAGCTGGTCACCGACTCGCCGATGCTCGGCGGCATCACCAACGACCCCGGCGCGAGCCTTCGCCCCCTGGTCGTGCACACCGACCCGAAGAACCCGCGGGCCGAGGCATTCCGCAGCCTGCGCACCAACCTCCAGTTCGTGAACATCGAGGGTGGCCCGCGCAGCTTCGTGGTCACCAGTTCGGTGCCCGGTGAGGGAAAGAGCACGACGACGGCGAACCTCGCAATCGCCCTCGCCGAGACCGGCGCCCGGGTCGCGTTGATCGACGGCGACCTGCGCCTGCCACGCGTGGCGGAGTACATGGGCATCGAGGGCGGCGTCGGCCTCACCGACGTGCTCATCGGTCGCGCCGAACTCGCGGACGTGCTGCAGAAGTGGGGCAAGAACAAGCTGTTCGTTCTGCCCAGCGGCCGCGTTCCCCCGAACCCGAGCGAACTGCTCGGCTCCGCTGCGATGGCCCGCATGCTCGGCGCGCTCACCGAGGAGTTCGACGTGGTGCTGATCGACGCCCCGCCGCTGCTGCTGGTGACGGATGCCGCCGTGCTGAGCAAGCTCTGCGGCGGCGCCATCATGGTGGTGGCCTCCGGGCGCACGAAGCGCAATGAGCTGACCAGCGCCGTGAAGGCTTTGGAGCGCGCGGGGAGCCGCCTCGTCGGCATGGTCATCACCATGCTGCCCACCAGGGGGCCCGACTCCTACGGCTACGGCCAGTACAGCTACGGCACGATTCACGAGGAAGAGAAAGCCACTGTCGGTGCCGCAGCGCCCGCAGGAGGGGGCATCCGCAAGGCCCGACGGAGAACCGCGTAATGCAGACCTTCTCCATTCTCACGGTCTGCTCGGGCAATATCTGCCGTTCACCGCTGGCCGAACAGCTCCTCCGCGTCGACCTGACGTCGTGGCCGCAGGTTCACCTGGCCAGTGCAGGAACTATCGGCCTCACCGGCCAGGGCATGCCCGCGCAGGCAGCGGACCTCTCCCGGCACTTCGGCGGCGACCCGAGTGCGCACGTGGCAAAGGTACTCACCGAGCAGCATGTGCAGAACGCTGATCTGGTGTTCGCCATGTCCCGCGAGCACCGACGCGCCATCGTCGAACTCGTGCCCCGCGCGATTCGCTACACATTCACGATTCGCGAATTCACCCGGCTCATTGCCGACATCACCGACGACGACCTCTTCGAGGCCGCCTCGCTGCCCCTCGACGACGTCGTCGGGCGACTCTCCACACTGATCGCCCTCGCCGCCTCTCAGCGTGGTTCCGTGGCTCCGCCGGTGTCGGCCGATGACGATGACGTCGTTGACCCCTATCGCCGCAGCGACGAGGTTTACGTGGAGTCTGCCCAGCAGCTCGTGCCCGCAGTCAATGTGGTGACGGCGCTGTTTCATCGGGCCGCAACGGTGCAGCGGAAACGGTGAAAGCCGTGGTTAGCCCGAAACCGAAATCAATGAGTCGGAAGAGTCCTAACAACGTGCTCCGACGACGCCTGCTCATCGCCGGCCTTGCAGCATTCCTCCTTTTCGACGTAGCCCTGGTCTCCTTCGCGCTCACGGGCACGAAACCCTCGGACAGCGCAGGCTCGGTGGTCGATGCCCCGGTGGTTGATCCTGTCGAGACCACACCGGCGGTGGTCGAGCCTGTCGAGACCGCCGCGAGCGTCGACTCCCCACCCCCCACCCGCATCCTCACCGCTCTAGACGCGTCCACGGTCTGGCGGGCAACCACCGGCGACTGCCCCGCCGCTACCGCGAACCCCGAGCTCACCACCGACGGCGGTGAAACCTGGTCAGCATTCGACGCGTCAGACGGCACCGACGCGTCGTCCATCCTCTCCATCTACATCACCAGCAAGTCCGAGGCCTCCCTGGTGACGCTCACGGCAGCAGACTGCACGCCGCAACGCGTGACCACCTTCGTGGCCGGCGCCCAGTGGCAGGAGTACCCCGATCGCGTGGGGGCGAACTGGTACGTGGATCCGACAGACCGGGCCGCCGTACACAGCCCCACCGGCACCTTTCCTGCTCCCTGCACGGCGGTCATCGCGCTGGCACCCCGCACTGATTCCACCGCGGCCGTGCTCTGTTCAGACGGCACCCTGTTTCGCACCGACGATGGTGCCGCGACCTTCGGGCCCGGGATCGCTCTTCCAGGTTCCGCCAACCTGACCATCAGCGACGACGGTTACGTCATCTTGGCTACCAATCAGGCAGGCTGCGCGGGCACCCAGTTGCTCGCGACGTCTGAAGAGCTCGACGGAATGCTCACCCCGAGCGGATGCCGTGAGACGGCAGTCACGTCGGGCGACCTGGCGGTGGCCAGCGCCGAAGGAATTGTTTGGCTGTGGGCAGGGGACGAGATGATTAGATCGAGCGATGGGGGCACAACATGGGAGTAAGCGACTTTGCAACGACCCGGATGCAGGAACTGCACGGGTCGGTGCCGCTGGTGCGGTTCGGTACTCAGTTTGCGTTCGATGCGGGAGCTTGGGTTGTCGCCCTGTTCTCGGCCGAGATTCTTCGCTATGAGTTCGACCTCCAGCTGATTGACCTGCGGCCGCTGCTGGCGCTGTGCGCGGCTGCATGCCTGGTTCAGTTTCTTGCGGGCGGCGCCAACCATCTCTACCAGGGGCGCCACATCTACGGGAGTTTTTCCGAGGTGCGGGCGCTGCTCGGGGTCGTTCTCGCGTCGACCGTCATCCTGGGCATCCCGGTTGCCGTAGCCGGCACGGTGGTCGGCATTCCCCGCAGCACGGTCTTCATCGCCCTGCCCATGGCCTTCGTCTTGATGGGCGGCGTGCGTTACATCAAGCGTCTCCTGGTGGAACGGTCGGTGGTTCCCAAAGAGGACATTCAGAAGGCCCTGATTTTCGGCGCCGGCTACATGGGAGCGTCGATTGCCCGGCGCATGACCACCGACCGAAACTCGCCATTCCTGCCGGTGGGGCTCATCGACGACGATCCGCTCAAGCGCAATCTGTGGCTCCATGACGTTCGCGTCGTCGGTTCACGCGCCTCCCTCTCCGCAGCAGCTCAAGCCACCGGGGCGACTGCGCTGGTCGTGGCCATCGCAAAAGCCGATGCCTCCTTGCTTCGTGAGATTACCGATGCCGCCAAGGCCGCGCATCTCAAGGTTTTGGTTCTTCCTCCCCTTGAAGAACTACTCAACGGCAAGTCACGCCTCAACGACCTTCGCGATATCTCGATCGAAGACCTGATCGGTCGCCACCCCGTGGACACCCATGTGGAGTCGATCGCAGGCTATCTTGCGGGCAAACGCGTGCTGGTGACGGGGGCCGGCGGTTCCATCGGTGCCGAACTGTGTCGTCAGATTACCAAGTTTGGCCCCAGCGAACTCATTATGCTCGACCGCGACGAGACCGGCCTCCAGGGCACCCAGATCTCGATCCTCGGTCACGGGCTTCTCAACACCAAAGATGTGGTGCTCGCGGATATCCGGGATGCCGAGGCACTGACGACCATCTTTGCCGAGCGGCGACCCGAGGTGGTTTTCCACGCTGCTGCTCTCAAGCACCTCCCGATGCTGGAGCAGTACCCCGACGAGGCGTGGAAGACCAATGTGCTTGGCACACTCAATGTGCTCGAAGCAGCCCAGTCGGTCGGAGTCACCACTTTTGTGAACATCTCCACCGACAAGGCCGCGAACCCTACGAGTGTGCTCGGTCATTCCAAGCGCGTTGCCGAGAAGCTCACGGCGTGGGCCGCCCAGGAATCCCAGCGCGCCTACCTCTCGGTCCGTTTCGGCAACGTCATCGGCAGCCGTGGCTCCATGCTGCCCACGTTCACCACCCTCATCGAGGCCGGGGGGCCGCTGACGATCACCCATCCTGATGTCACTCGGTTCTTCATGACGATTCCCGAGGCGTGCCAGCTCGTCATCCAGGCCGGTGGCATCGGTGGTGCCGCCGAGGTGCTCATCCTCGATATGGGCGAGCCCGTTAGAATCTTGGACGTGGCCGAGCGAATGATTGGAATGTCGGGCAAGGACATCGAGATCATCTACACCGGCCTGCGCCCGGGGGAGAAGCTGCACGAAGAACTCATCGGCGACCACGAAACGGATGCACGGCCGATCCACCCGAAAATCACGCACGCCAGAATTGCGCAAATCCGTCCGGGAGACCTCGACAAAGAGGTGTGGAGTGTCCGGTGCTCGGTGGAACGAGGGGATTTCCCTGTTGAGTCTGTGAAGGCCGTGGCCACAGCATGACTCAAGGAGTCTTGTTCGCACTGGTCATGGTGCTGATCCTGGCGTTGGTGGCACCTGTGCTGGTCAGGCCTCTTCTGGTGAGGCTGAATGTGCTCGACATCTCCAATGAACGGTCGTCCCACACCGGTTCGGCCATCCGCGGTGCGGGCTTGGCCCCTCTGCTGTCGATCACTGTCGGCTTTGCGCTACTCGCGGCCTTCGGGGAGACACTGGTTCCAGCGCTTCTTCTGATTATTCTCGCAGTCGCATTCTCCTCTGGTGCCTTGGGTTGGTTCGAAGATCTCCGAGGCGTTCCACTTTTGCTGCGTGCTGGTCTTCAACTTGCTATTGGTGTTGCCGGTGCCAGCATGGTTGTCACTGCTTCGGGCGGCTGGTGGTGGACGGTGCCGGTGTTTGCCATCGGAGTAGCCGGTTATATCAACGTCGCCAACTTCATGGATGGTGTTAATGCGATGTCAGGGCTCCACGGTGCTGCTGTTGGTGCCGTGTTCGCTGTTTTCGGTGTGATTCTCGATATGCCTTGGCTGTGGATGGTGGGGATTGTCCTTGCGCTGGCGTTCGCGGGTTTCCTTCCCTGGAACCTGTTCGGTAGGGGGATGTTCCTCGGCGACGTCGGCAGCTACCTGCTCGGTGGCTCTATCGGAATAATCGCGGTCGCGGCAATCACGAATGGAGTACCGGTTCTGTCGGTTCTTGGGCCGCTGGTCATCTACCTGGCTGACGCCGGGGCCACGCTGGGTCGCAGAATTCTTCGTGGTGAACGCTGGTTTGAGGCGCACCGAGGGCATACCTACCAGCGTCTGACGGATGGTGGGATGTCCCACCTGAGAGTCTCGTCGATCGTGGCCGGTTTAAGCCTGGTATCCGGCGCGGTCGGAATCATGAATCTGATGCTCCCCGAGTATTGGGCGCTGTGGCTGGTGCTGCTGGGCGCGATTGCGTTTGGCTACCTCGGGTTCGGTGCCGCCTTCGGGAGAAGTGCCCAATGGCACAGCGAGCACATCCAGAAAGTTAGAGCCTCATGAAGATCCTCGTTACGGGTTCAAACGGTTTCGTTGGGCGCCATCTGGCTTCCCATCTGGAGAGCGTTGGCCACACCGTTGGTGGTGGCGTGCGATCTCAGGGTTCCGCACCAGAGCGAACGACTGAGGTCGTCATGGGTGATTTGTCCGGGGCCACCGACTGGACGGGATTGCTCCAAGGCTTCGACGTTGTCATCCACCTCGCAGCACGAGTTCATGTCATGAACGACACGGCCGCCGACCCGCTCAGCGAGTTTCGCCGGGTCAACTCTCTGGCCACGGCAGCGCTCGCGCGAGCGGCCGCAACACAGGGCGTCACCCGCTTGGTGTTCTTGAGCAGCATCAAGGTCAACGGTGAAAGCACGTCCGGCATCGGGTTCACCGCTTCGGACCGGCCGGCGCCGAACGATCCATACGGCATTTCCAAACACGAAGCAGAGATCGAGTTGCGCAGAGTGGAGCGCGACTCGGCTCTTGAAATCGTGATAGTTCGAACACCTCTGGTTTACGGGCCCGGAGTGAAGGGCAACTTCGCCAAGATGTTGTCTCTTGTGCGCGTGGGTGTGCCGTTGCCCCTGGGTGTTCTTCGGAACCGACGCACGATGGTGTCCGTCTGGAATCTCGTCGATCTGCTGGAGAAATGTGCCAGTGACCCGCGCGCAGCGGGAGCGCTGATCCTTGCCGGCGACGCCTTCAGCCCGTCAACTCCTCAGTTACTGAGAGAGATGACTTCAGCCATGGGCAGGAAGTCGCGAGTCTTCCCCCTGCCACTCGCAGTCATGCGCCTGGGGGGCCGCATCACCGGCAAGGCGGCGATTGTGAGCCGCCTCACCGAATCCCTTGAGGTGGTCCCTGGTTCCAGTTCTACTGAATGGGGCTGGAAGCCCCCTCACGCCTACGCGGATTCGATTCTGCGCACAGTGTCGTGGTATCTCGAAGATCGCAAGCCAGAAGCAGGCGGTCGTAAGAATTGAAGATCGCAATAGTTTCGCAGTACTACACACCCGAAGCCATCCGCATCCCCGACACACTGGCGCGCGGTCTGGCAGCGCGCGGTCATGAAGTTCGGGTGATCACGGGCTACCCGAATTACCCGGACGGCAACTTGTTTCCAGGTTATCGTCACAGATTGCCTACAACGGAGTGGGTCGACGGCATCAGGGTTCGCCGCGTCCCCATGGTTATCAGCCACTCCTATAACCCCATCGCCAGGTTTGCTAACTACCTCACCTTCGCGGGGAGTGCCGCGGCCGCACGTGGGTTCGTTCGTGCTGCTGACGTCGTCTACGTGTATGCCACTCAAATGACTCCGGCGATCGGTCCGTCTGTTTGGCGGACACTATTCGGCACCCCGTATGTCCTTCACATCCAGGACCTCTGGCCTGAATCCGTCACTGATTCTTCCATGATCGGAGCGGGAATCACCAAGCGCATTCTGAGCGGCATGCTCAACCCGTGGCTGCGTTTTCTGTACCGAACCGCGTCCGCCACCATCGCCATCGCTCCGTCAATGTCACGGATGCTCTCTTCCCGGGGGGTGCCGGCCGATCGCCTTCACACCGTTCTCAACTGGGACGCATCAGAAGACCCGCTGGCCGCTCCGCGCGTTGAACCGGTCGAGACGGGGAAGGTATCCATCGTATACGCCGGCAATCTCGGTGACCATCAATCGCTTGACACCGTCATTCGCGCGGCAAACGCCGTGAAGCATCTGGACCATGTCGTGGTCACGATTGTTGGATCCGGTGTGGCTGAGGAGCGGCTGCGTGCGCTGGCAGGTGAACTCGATGCCCATAACGTCCACTTCAAAGGAAGGGTGGCCCCGGAACTCATGGAAGCAATCCATGCGCAATCTGATTTTCAGGTTGTCTCCCTCAAGGATCGGCCCATATTCGAGGGCACGATTCCCTCGAAATTACAGGCGAGTCTGTCTCACGGCATTCCAGTCATCACCGCCATTCGAGGGGACGTGCAAGACATGGTCCGGAGCAACGGCATCGGCTACGCCTGTGATCCGGAGGATGTCGACCAGCTCGCACAGGCGTTCACTGACGCGGGCTCAACGGACGCCGCTCAGAGGTCGGAAATGGCGCGAAACGCCCGGGAATATTACAGCTCGACAATGTCAATCGACAGCGGCGTGGGTGCAATTGAGAAGATTTTGGTGGAGGCATCCCTCCACTATTTGGGTATGAGAAGGGCGAGTACATAATGACATCACGGTACGCAGATAAGAAGGTGCTCGTCACGGGCGGGACCGGGTCGTTCGGTCATACCGTTACAAAGAAACTATTGACGCGGGACGTGGACGAGATTCGGATACTCAGCCGAGATGAGGCAAAACAGGACCTTATGCGGAGTGAGATTTCTGATCCTCGGGTCCGTTTCTACGTCGGTGACATTCGCGACTACCAAAGCGTTGAACGCGCCACGCGCGACGTTGATTACGTTTTCCACGCTGCAGCGTTGAAGCAGGTTCCTTCATGCGAATTCTTCCCGATGGAGGCTGTCAAGACGAACATCCTCGGAAGCGAGAACGTGGTGCGCGCGGCGGACGATGCCGGAGCTAGATCCGTCGTGTGTCTGAGTACGGACAAAGCTGTCTACCCCGTCAATGCGATGGGTATGAGCAAGGCGATGATGGAAAAAGTCGCGCAGTCCTACGGTCTGAACAACCCGCATGCCGAAACAACCGTTTCGTGTGTGCGGTACGGCAACGTCATGTATTCGCGTGGGTCTGTCATTCCGCTGTTTATTCGGCAACTGAAGGCTGGAAAGAACCTCACCGTCACGAACCCTGACATGACCCGGTTCATGATGTCCCTCGCCGATTCGGTGGACTTAGTTGAGTACGCCTTCCACAACGCAATGCAGGGTGACCTCTTCATCCGCAAAGCGAAGGCCTGCACGATGGGTGACCTCGCCCAGGCGCTCATTATCCTCTTCCGCTCGTCCGCTAGGGTCGAAGTAATCGGGACCCGCCACGCCGAGAAGCTTTCTGAGGCGCTCGCAAGCCGTGAAGAGCTGGCTCGAGCCCAGGACATGGGGGACTACTTCCGTATTCATGCCGACAATCGTGATCTCAACTACAATATCTATGTCGAGCAGGGGGACATCCAACAGGCCCACTTTGACGACTATGACTCGCATACCGTATCTCGGATGACCCTGCACGAAGTCCAGGACCTCCTCCTGACCCTGCCGGAGGTGCGCGCGGCACTGTTCGATGCCGGGATACGCACGGAGCGGACGGTCTAGCCGTGCTTGACGTTGCAATGACGGGAGCAAATGGATTCCTTGGCTGGCACACGCGTGCGGCCCTGCGTGAACTCGGCGGCGAGTCTCACGCGATTACCGTTGGCGATGGCTTTGACGCGGCAAATGCAATCTCGGCGCTGAACGGCTCGGCTCGGCTCATCCACATTGCTGGTGTGAACAGGGGCTCGGACCAAGAAGTGCAGAGTGAAAACATCCGATTCGCCACGCAATTGGCCTCGGTTATTGTGCGCGCCGAAACGCCTCCGCCCGTCATCGTCTTCGCTAATTCGACTCAGTCAACTAATGGGAGCGTCTATGGGAACGCGAAGGCCGCGGCCGCGGATATCCTGGAATCCGCGGCCCAGCAGGTTGGCGCCGACTACCTGGACGTACGGCTCCCTAACTTGTTCGGTGAGCACGGACGCCCGTTCTATAACGCGGTGACCGCGACCTTCTGTCACATGCTGGCCCAGGGGCAGACGCCAGCTGTGGCCGATGACAAGAATTTGACTCTTTTGCACGCACAGGATGCCGCCGATCTCCTCCTTGGCGCAGGTGGGGCAGCCTTGGCAGGTGAAAAGGAAGTTCATGAATCGGTTGCCGGTCTGCTTGCACGCCTCACAGCGATCGACTCCGTCTACAGGCGGGGGGAGATACCGGATGTGGCGGCCAAGTTTGACCGCGACCTCTTCAATACGTATCGCTCATACACGTTCCCCGAGCAGGCGCCCGTGCGGCTGACGCGTCACGCGGACGCGCGAGGGTCTTTTTTCGAGATCGTGCGGTCGCACGGTGGACGTGGGCAGTCCTCCTTCTCGACGACAGAACCCGGCATAAGTCGCGGTGACCATTTTCACCGTCGGAAGATCGAGCGCTTCACTGTGTTGGCCGGCGAAGCAACTATCGGGTTGCGTCGTCTGTTCACCGACGAGGTTTTCGAATTCAGTGTGACAGGTGACGAGCCCGTCGCGGTTGACATGCCGACGATGTGGGCGCATACCATCACCAACACCGGCCCGGACTTGCTCTTCACGTCTTTCTGGTCAAATGAAATATTCAATTTTGAGTGTCCTGACACGATTGCGGAGACCGTAAGAAAATGACCAACAGACTCAAAGTGCTCACCGTCGTGGGCACCCGTCCAGAGATTATCCGGCTCGCAGCGACGATCAAAAGGCTTGACAAGCATACGGATCACGTGTTAGTTCACACCGGGCAAAACTATGACTATGAGCTGAACGAGGTGTTCTTCGAGGACCTCGGCCTGCGTCGTCCGGATCACTTCCTCGCCGCCGATACGACTTCGCTCGGCGCGGTCTTGGGCTCAATCCTGACCAAGGTGGAGACTGTCTTGGCAGCGGAGAAACCTGACGCGATGATTGTGCTCGGCGACACGAACAGCTGCATCTCAGCCCTCATGGCTCGAAGAATGAAGATTCCCGTCTTCCACATGGAGGCGGGCAACCGCTGTTTCGATGAGAACGTCCCCGAAGAGGTGAATCGCCGACTGGTCGATCACGTTGCGGATTACAACCTTGTGTACACCGAACACGCCCGCCGCAATCTTCTCTCTGAAGGTATACACCCGTCGAGGATATTGCTCACCGGATCTCCAATGAAGGAGGTTCTCAAGGCCAATGCGACCCAAATCGCTTCCAGCAATGTGCTCGAGCGCCAGGGACTTACACGTGGGGGATATTTTCTTGTCAGCCTCCACCGGGAGGAGAACGTCGACAATCCAGCGCGACTAGCATCTATTCTTAGTGCCCTGAATCAGCTAGGGCAGGAGCACTCGTTGCCTGTGCTCGTTTCTACTCACCCGCGCACGCGCAATCGTCTCGAAAATCAGCCTGACGAGTTGAAAGGCGGCTTGATATTTCACCCTCCTTTCGGCTTCAACGATTATGTCCAACTGCAGAAGTCAGCGAAGCTAGTACTGTCCGACAGTGGGACGATCAGCGAGGAATCTACGCTCCTCGGCTTTCCAGCTGTCACGCTTCGGGACTCGATCGAACGGCCTGAGGCACTTGACGTGGGAGGAATTATTACTGTGGGGGTATCCTCGCGCGCCATCGCCGATGGCGTGCGTATCACTCTGGAAGAATTCCGCACAGACGGACCCGTCTCTCCGCCTTGGGAATACGCCATTGATGATACTTCTCGTCGGGTCCTAGCGTTTGTCAGGTCATCGGTTCAGAGCCACAAGCAAAGGGCCGGTATTCGTACGCCTTAGGCGGCGTGGGCCAGGAACTCGAGTCGAAAGAATGAAGAAGCTAGTAGAAACTGGAGTATCGGGGGAGCTACGCAGCGCGCAGTTTGACCTGAACCAGGCATATCTCCCCCTGAGGGTCTCGCTCGCGTACCTCCTAGGCACTCTCGTGTTGTTCTTGATCAGTCCATACAGTGCACAGGCAAATAATCTTCCGGGAATGGTTGCTTTTGTAGTGTCTGCAACAGCGCTTTTTGCGCTGGGCTACCATCTCAGCATTCGCCAATCAAGGCGCTACAGAATGGACCTCGGGGACGCGCGCGAGATCACTCCGCTGGTTCGAGGTGTTATCGTCGCTAGCGCACTGTGGTTTCTGTTGTTCTCCATCGCATCGCTTGAGGAATACGGGGCGAGAGGTCTAGGAGACATTGTGACCGCTGCAATGAACCCTTCCGCCAGCTATTATGCAAAATTCAACATTTACATTGAGCAACAGACAAGCGGGCGTACAAGCCGTCCGATTCAGCTCGCCGTTCTCACGGGCGCTTTATACGCCGTCCTAGTGCCAGTAACGATCTACTACTGGCGCAGAATCGGGGTCGCCACGCGCGTTCTCACTGTCACTGCGGCGCTTTCGTACGTCGGCTACTTCGTGTTCATCGGGACGCAAAAAGGCATTGGCGATCTGCTGGTTATGGCGATCGCGGCCCTTGCCGCTAGTGCCATTGCACTCGAGAAGGGCCGCCCATCGAAGGCGACGACGCAAACGCGCCGTTGGCTTGCTGT
The DNA here is from genome assembly GCF_004402345.1 of Cryobacterium sp. TMT2-15-1. NCBI lineage: Bacteria > Bacillati > Actinomycetota > Actinomycetes > Micrococcales > Microbacteriaceae > Cryobacterium > Cryobacterium sp. TMT2-15-1. The sequence goes on from NZ_SOGD01000038.1 coordinate 92,507, forward strand.
TGTGGTCATTGTCCTTAGCGTTGGTTTCGTCGGGTATCTTGCGAATAATCAGGGCGATCGGGTCGAAGGTACGAGTGTGGCGGGGCAGTTTGTCCCCAATCCGCTGATGACCTCGCTGTTCGGAGAGAAGTTCTCTCGCGGGTTGGCGGTCGCGATGTTCTATCCGACGAACGGCTACATCGGCCTGTCGAAGAACCTTGGGGTGCCATTCGTTTCGGCTGGAGGGCTGGGCGGTGCACCAGCACTCGGGAGCTATAAGACTCAATATTTGGGAGGGGAAAATCCGTCAGAGCGTTCTTACCCAAAACGCACCGAGGCGGCCACTGGGTGGCCAGCCGGGCAATATTGGGCGACAGTATATCCGTGGTTGGCATCCGACCTAACGTTTCCTGGTGCTGCACTTTTCATGACTATTGCCGGCTGGTTCATGGCCCGCATGTGGCTGGGCGCACGAATCGAGCGTGATCCGCTGTCACTCGTTCTTTTCTCTCAGATGGCCATCTTCATTGCTTATGTGCCTGCAAACAATCAGTTGATGAGCGCTCGGTACACTGCGATTGGGTTCATTACACTGCTTGGGATTTACGTCGTTCGGCGATTAGTCGGCGGCAAGCTACACAGCGGGAAGAGCGAAATTCGATTGGGGCAAGTTCATTGAGGCGTCCACGGATTGTTCAGCATTCATTTGGCGTGCCCGGGTCGGGTGGGCCGATCGGAGCCCTCAGCCGGTTGATGGCGTCAGACCTTGGGACGCAGTTCGATCTTTGTCATGTGCCTCAACCGCAAGCGGCAGGCGGTATTAATCTGAGATTGGTTCGGAGCATGGCGAAACAAATGCGCCTCTTTGATCCCGAACTCGCGCACATTCGAGGCTTGGGAAACGAGGGATTCCACGGAGTTCTCGCTGCGAGATTGGCAGGCGTCCCGCGAATTCTTGTCTCCGTTCACGGCTCGGTGGGTGACCTGGTCAACGGCCCGAGGACGCTTCGGCGCCGATTCGTCGCTCTCGTGCTGGAGCCCCTTACGCTGCTTCTAGCGACGCACGTGGTGACTGTCTGCGAGGACGCCCTTTTGAAACCAATCCTCAGACCAGTCCGAAGAAAAGTCCTTGGGGTCGTGCCGAATGGAGTTGACCTGACAACGAGTTCCGCCTTCGAGCGACTATCGACGAGACAGGCGCTCTCTATTGGCGCGGAAGATCTCGTCTTAATAATCGTCGCGAGGCTCTCTCTTGATAAGGGCCACATCGACCTCCTTAACGCCCTTGACGCACTCCCTCGGAATTGGGAAGTCCAAAAGCACTTGCTTGTTGTCGGGGATGGGCCAGATTCGGATCTGATTACGGAGAAGGCAAGATCTGTGGAGGGATCACAAATCCACATGCTGGGGCGCCGCCACGATGTGTCTCGACTTCTCCACGCATCGGATATTGCGGTCTTGCCGAGCCTGCACGAGAACATGTCCAACGCACTGCTTGAGGCGATGGCGGCAGGAGTGGCTGTAGTCGCATCGAGCGTCGGCGGGAATACCGAGGTCATTTCGAAGGGTGGAGGGATACTCGTGCCACCGTCCAACCCTTCAGCGCTTGGCGCCGCGATTGAAACGCTCTTGGGCAACGCTTTGCAACGATCGGAACTTGGCCAGGAGGCTCGAGGTGTAATTGAGGCGGGCTACACCACTGAGCACATGAAGTCTCGCCTCGCTGACGTTTACACGCAAATCCTGAAAGGCTGAATTCGTTCCGATGAATCCCCGCGCGCATAATTCCGTCGTCCTTCTGGGATTCACCGTAGACGACACGCTTCTCGATGAGATTTCTCAGAGAAGTGCGGTTTTACCGACCCAAACTCACAGATTCGCTTGGAATCTCGTCGGTGCTCTGCGATCAGCAGGCGTGACAGTGTCCCTTTTATCGGCTCTCCCCGTCCCCAACTTTCCGGAGTACCCCGATATCGTGATCCGCTCTCACAGTATTGAGGAGCGGGGCGTGAGCGGAATCACGTTGGGCTTTGTAAATGTTCTTGTGCTGAAACACTTGACACGCCTGCATTCCTGCCTCACTCGGGGGATCAAGTTTGTTCGGGGACAATCGCCGGATGTCGTCGTTGTGCACGGCGTGCACACTCCCTTCTTACTATTCGCGCGCATCCTCGGTCACGCCCTAAAGGTGAGCACTTGTCTGGTTATGACAGACCCGCCGGGGCTCGTTCGGGAGGTGGACAGTCGTCTCGCCAGGGGGCTCAAGGGAATAGATCGCAGATTGACCAGGTATCTCGCATCTGGTTTCGACGGGGTAATCGCACTTACACCCGCCCTCGCGGACGATTTTGCCCCCGCAGTTGCCCGGTTAATTCTGGAGGGGTTCGTCGATCCGCAACTCGCGGAGCCAATTGGCGCGCCGGAGGAAGAGCAAGACGAGTACGTGATTGCATATGCCGGCGGGATCAGTGCCGAGTACGGGGTTAAGAATCTCGTCCGGGCATTTCAGAGCATCCCCGGAGGACGCCTGCGCCTGGATCTGTACGGTACGGGAACCTTGGATCCTTGGGTCCTCGAACAGTCCGCAATAGACGACCGAATCCGTTATCGCGGAGTTCTGGGACACAAAGAACTGATGGTACGCCTCCGCAGCGCGGCACTTCTGGTCAATCCGAGACCTGCGGCCCAAGGCTTCGTGAAATACTCCTTTCCCTCGAAGCTGCTGGAATACTTAACTCTAGGTGTGCCCGTCGTGACCACTCGTCTGTCCGGCATCCCGGTCGCCTATCTTCCGCACCTCGTGCTCGTCGATGATGACTCTGTTGAATCCTTGGCACGCGCGATCTTGGAGGTTCAATCCGATCGGAGGGCCGCATGGGAACGCGCTACTCGCGGCCAGCGTTTCGTGGTGGAGCAGAAGTCTGTCCTGATGCAAGGGAATCGAATCGTCGAGTTTTTTCTGAGTTTCGACCTTTCCCGGGAGACTTCGACGAAAGTAAGCGCGTGAAAGTCAAGTCTGGGAAGCCGTGTCACGGGTTTCACTCCACCTTTTCGTTGGGGGCTCCGTCTAGACGCGCTGGTTGGCTCAGCGGCGTAGGTGCGCTCGAATTCGGTTCAGGCCGCTCGTACGCTCCTCTACCGGGACCAAGCCCGCAAAATTGACTCGGCAACGGCTCTGAATATTTGATGCTGTGAGCACCACCCAATCGTGCGGTTCAGCACCACCGATCGTACGAGAGAGCACCACCAGTGATGTGGCCCAGCACCACTGGCGTCATCTCCTAGGGATCATGCCCGGGTGAGGCCCGTGCGCGCCCTCACGATGCACCGCGCGGGCCTGGCCCAGATCCTGTTGCGGATGCTCGAATCCAAGATCGCATCTGTGTGGACAGCTGATCTGTCAATGGCCAATCCGAACTGCCCACTGGCGGCCAGAAGAAATGCCTGAGTATTTGATCCCTTGAGCGCCACCCGTTATTGCGGTTGAGCGCCACTGGGTATTGCGTTTCAGCGCCAACCAGAGGTTACGTCCCCGTGAGTGGTGTGGTTTCCCGCTTCTGTGACGGCGCTCAGCGAAATTCCCCAGTCCTGCTCATCGAAGCTCCCCAGGTCGCGGGGTTAGGTTATCGGAAGTTTGTGCCCGTTGTCACGCGGCGGA